>QNAP01000145.1 GCA_003641795.1 Thermotogae bacterium
ACGATCGGGTGACACGATAAGCCCAACGATATCCTGTCTCAAAAGGGCTTTCACACGTTTGGAAATCTGTTTTGGGTTGGTCCAATCCAAATCAATCACGATTGGCCTCAAACGAAATTCTTCCAGCGTCCTTTCTATTCCAGCTATGAGGGACCAACCTCGTTCATCAAATTTGCTTTTTATCAAAACGCCGACATACTTCAAAGAGTCTTCCTGATACTTACTGGCATCTGATACGAAGGTTCCGATGCCTTGAACTCTAACCAGTAATCGCTCGTTCACCAGTTTTTCAATCGCCTTTCGCGCTGTTAATCTGCTGACGTTGAACATTTTGGCAAGCTCGTTTTCCGAAGGAATCTTATCCCCCGGAGAATAGGAGTTCAGTATCTGTTCCTTCAAATAATCGGCTATCACTTGATACGGAGGCTTGGGTTGAATCGCCATCATCCTCTCATTTTATTACCGGTTACCAAGTTTAATTTTAACACGCTGGTGGACTCTGACGAAGGATCAGATTCGCATTATCCACGTCTTCACACCTTTCGTTGCAATGCATTCCTTCAACACCTGTTCTGCCAGGTCCGTTTTCTTCACATCACGTTTGAAGTTTACCTCGGGTTCCCCTCCCTCCGGATCGAAGACTCTCACTACCACACCTTCTTCATTGTCAGCAGGCTTCAATGCACTCAAAAGCCCTCTCTTTACATTAAAGGGCAGCTCCACCTCTGTTATTCTGTATTCTCCTTGCCAGATCATTGGTTCCAACGATGCTTCCTTTGCTGCTTTGTACACCTTTTCTATACTCCATTCTCCATGCAAGATCAGTGAGAATCTGAACTCGTGTTTCCCTTTTTCTTGCGCTCCAGGCGTGCGAATTTCAGGGCCTGCATGCTTCTTCCGCGTCTTCAAATCGTCTCGCGAAAGCCACTCTACTCCTCTTAGCAATGTCAGTTCTAACCCGTCTTCTGTCACGTGAACCTCATGCATTCCCTTCGTTACCAGCGTGATTTTTTTGTCCGGTACCGTCACCAAGGACCACAAGGCAAAGGTGTTTTCAGGAAGTTCTGCCCAATTCGTGTGGTTTCCTTTGTAATCCTTCACTTCGTGCTTCACCAGTCCGAAGTATCCATCTGTGTAAAGTTCTTTTATCTTTCCAATAGGAAACACCACCGTGAGCCTGTGATCTTTAGCATTGTTCTCCAGCTCCACCTTTATGTTCACCTGCGGCTTATTCCTGTAGAAGCTGTATTCCACTATCACAGGCATTTCTACAAATTCGGAGGATCGCCCCTTCCTATTGGGGGCGAGTGATTTTGGGAGCTTCAGCATGAACTTTACCTTGTTGCGCTTGATCCATGGCGTGGAGAGAACGTTCTCTACATCAGCATCGATGGAGAGAGATGTGTAAGCTTCTTTACACACGGGGGAGTAGTTGTATTCGTCCCCTGCGTCTTCTACATCCTTGAAGTAGCAGAGATTATTGTAGCTACTCCCGCTCCAATCGACTCTCAGAGTGCCATTTTTATTCAACCTGAAAATGGGATCAAAATCCGTTTCGCTTTGAGGATACTTCTTCGGTACTATTTTGAAAGAACGAAACCCCAGCATCGGCAGTTTTGCGACAAAAACACAGCGGTGGGGTTGTGCAGCTTGGGACACAACGTTGTCGGTGGAGGGTTCCGACAAGAACTTGTGTGCCAGTATTTGCTGGGGGCAAGACACGTCTCTTTCCAGAGGTTCTACGTAAGAAAACTCAGCTCCTTCAACAGCCCATGCTCCTTTGGGTAAGTACACTGTGGTTTCAAAAACCTCTTCTCTCTCCCATTCTAAGGGATTGAATACCAAAAGTCCGAAGTCCGACCGGGACGGACCAGCAAGTGTTACCATGATCTTGGCACACAACATCTTACCATGATCGATTGCCCTTCTGAGTCTGTTCAGCACCGCTTTATGCACTTCGTCTGTTCCGCAACCACATATGCTGTCGTGGGGTTGAGATTGCAAAATTAACCTCCATCCGTACCACAGTTCTTCCAACGGTATCTCTTTGCCCCTTAATTTTGCAAGTGCCAGAAGGGGTTCCACGTAATGTTCGTAGAGTTGTTCGGCCTCAAAGTGCAGTTTCTTCCCAGACACTCTTGTCGATGTGACATCTTTCAGTACGGGTTCTTTCTTAGGATTGCGCAGCTCACCTATCAACTCCACTTTCGGTTCCCCAAGTTCTTCCACAAACTTCTCCAGGTCACTCTGGGAAAATTCGAATTCCTCCCCAGATATCTCCTTTAGTAGCTGATTCATCCGCGGTAGAGGTAGCTCATGGTCTGTACCGTTCATGAGCAGGATCGCAGAATCACTTTGGAGCTTTTTTAATCTTCTTGCTTCTTCAACAAGCTTTTCCCTGAGTTCCTCTTCTTTCTTCCCTTGATGCGCAGCGTTGTCATATCCGTCCACCAAGTGATAAACGTTGACAGCGTCCCCATGTGGAGATTTCCAAACGAAGGTGGAGATCGTTTCCTCACCGACTCCTCTCCACAAAACTGCCCATTTCATGCCGAGCCCCTTCAAGATTGTAGGCATATAGGCATTATGTCCAAACATGTCGGGGAGATAGGCCACTTTCGAGAGGGGTATGTCGAACCTTTTGGCGAGTCGTTTACTGTAGAGATAGTTCCTTATCCAGGCTTCGCCGGTTATTAGAAATTCGTCGGGAAGGATGTACCAAGGACCGACCTGGATTCTCTCTGCTCTTATCAACTCGGTGAGTCTTTTCATATCACCTCCCACCTCTTGGTAGTCTTCCAGCACTACGGTTTGACCATCAAGGTGGAAACGGTAGTGAAGATCTTTTTCCATGATCTGAAACAGTTCCTCCATGAGTTTGACCAGACGAGCTCTGAAGAACTCGAAGGGGAGGTACCACTCTCTGTCCCAATGCGTGTGAGTAACTACATGAGCTCGTTTCTTTTCTTTCATATTTACACCTCCATCCTCCGTTCATTTGTAGTGGTTGTTTCGTGCAAAGTATCAGTATTTGGTTGCGCCACCTAACAATCCAGCGATGAGATAGCGTTGGGCAATCACTAAAAAGAGGAGCACGGGGATCATTCCAACCACCATTGCAGCTGTCAAGGCACCCCAATCGATGCGGTGAAGTTTGACAAACTCCATGATCACAAGCTGAACAGTCTTCAAGTCGTCTTTGAAGAGGAAGTTGAGTGCCAAAACAAACTCGTTCCACGAGAGAATGAATGAGAAAATCGCGGCAGTAGAAATGCCGGGAAGCGCCAGAGGTAGCGTCACCCGCCATAGCACACCCAGCCGTGTGCATCCATCTATGAGAGCAGCTTCTTCTATTTCTATGGGGATACCATCGAAGTAATTACGTAGCAGGAACGTGACCAAAGGGAGCACCAAAGCTTGGTACGCCAACACTAACCCCCAGTAAGTATTGAGCAATCCGAGCTTGTTGAACAGTAGAAATAGAGGGATAACGTTGATTAATGGGGGGATAAGATAAAGCCCCAGCACACTTCCTATTAGCAACTGCTTCCCTCGAAAGCGGAACCGTGAGAAGGCATATCCTGCCAAACTTGCCACGATTAACGCAATCAGAGTTGTCAATCCGGAGACGATTAGACTGTTCAGAATACCCCGTCCCAACTTCGTTTTCGTGAAAACGAAATGGTAGTGATCGAATGAAACCATCTTTGGTAATAAAGAAGGTGGAAACTGTACCACTTCTTCTGAGGATTTTACCGAGGTGGTGAAGACCCAGTAGATGGGTACGAGTGTGAATAACGTGTAAAGTGCTAAGAATATGTAAACCAGCAGATCGAGCCCTCGTCCGTGAGTGCGCTGTTTCTTTCTTTTTTCAGGCATATTGTTTCCCTCCAACGGTACGGAAATAAACCACGGCTAACCCAGCGTTGATCACGAGCATCACCAGAGTGATGGCGGCGCCATAGCCAAACAAGCCATAACGGAAAGCGTTGTTGTACATGTACATCGCCGTGGTGAGTGTGGCATTAGCTGGACCACCTTGAGTCATTACGAGGATCGTATCGAAAAGGTTGAAGGTCCACATAGTAACGAGGATCAAGTTAATAGTGATGGCGGGTCGCAAGAGTTGCAATGTCACGTAACGAAATGCTTGCCAACTGGTGGCTCCGTCAACACGAGCAGCCTCGTAGAGTTCATTCGGGATATTCTTCAAGGCTGCTTCCAGAAAGAGCATTGTGAATGGGGTGCCCCGCCAGATGTTTGCGATGACCAAAGCCCACACAGCCATGGTAACGTCGTTCAACCAGTGAACGGGGTTTAAACCCAAGGCACGCAGTATTGAGTTGATCAATCCGAAATTGTAGTTGTACATCCACATCCAGCTATAGCCCACGATGATCGCTGACAGAAACCAGGGAATCACGAATAACGGCCGCAAGAAATACGCCACTCGCTTGTATCGATTAAAGATCAACGCCAAGAGAAGACCAAGTGCGAATTGGCCAGCTATGGAGCCTACCACGAAGTACAGAGAAACGTGTAGAGAATGATAGAACATCGGATCACGAAGCAGGTATAGATAATTCTCAATTCCTACAAACGGAGCTCCACGTAAGATGTTCGTCGTTCGCGTGTCGTGCAGGCTTATCCAAACGTTCCAGAAAAAGGGAAAAACAGTAACTGAAAACAAGAACGCGATCAAGGGAAGTACAAACCAGTATGGTAGCCAGTCTCTTTTTGAGTTTCGTTGCAAGGAAAGGGCTCCACTTGGGAGCCCTTTCCGCGAGGC
>QNAP01000146.1 GCA_003641795.1 Thermotogae bacterium
GTCCTTAGGGGGATCGCCTTGAGATACATCTCAGGGGGGGAGGCAGGGGCGGGCTTCTTGCCCCCCAGTATCCTATCGATGACCTTCCTCAAGGACTCCTCAACTCCGGTCAATCTCTCCAGCTCCACAACTCTTAAAGGATATATATTCCTACTCAAGGTTTGATTGGATCACCTTATTATTTTTATGGGTGTGAGAGGGCGTATGGGGACGTCGCGGGTGAGGAGGAGGTTCCTGAAGGCCAGGGAGGTACGCCTCCTACTGAGGGAGGCGCGGAGTCAGCTGGGTGTTGAGATACCCTTAGGTCGGGTCGAGGAGGGGAGGATCAGCGAGGACGTGCGCCTCTTCTTCGTGGAGGAGAGACCCCTCCTCCTCAGGATTGGGGGAAGGCTTCTCCCCACCCTGCTATATCGAGAGGTCTTGGAGCATCTACCAGCCGTCGTGGTGGATATGGGGGCCGTCCCCTACATCTGTCGAGGGGCGGACGTCATGGCCCCGGGCATCACGGAGGTCAAGGGGGAGTTCGAGAAGGATGAGCTGGTCGTCGTCAGGGATGAGCGATATGGGAAGGCCCTGGCCCTCGGCCTATCCCTCTTCAGCTCAGCGGAGGTTAGGGAGATGAGGAAGGGGAAGGCGATAAAGAACCTCCACTACGTCGGGGATGAAGTCTGGGACGCCTACAAGTAGGGTGGTCACTCCTCGATTATCTCGACGACCTTCTTCCTCGACTTCACCCCGGAGACGATCCTGACGTGGGACTGCGGGAGATTAAAAGGCTTAGCCAGCTTCCTTATCAGCTCCCTGTTGGCCCTACCCCTCTCGGGCCTAGAGGTTAGGCCGATGATGATCCGGTTCCCACGGACCTCGATGAAGTCCCTGTGAAACCTTACCTCGACCTCGTACCTCATCCACGAATCCACCTGCTAATATCCTGGGTCCTCGGGGACATATCCCTTACCCCTCAGGGAGGAGGTCATCTAAGGAGGGAGGGAGCTCGACCCTTAGGTGTGCGAGATGGGGTATGTGGGCTGGGAGGTCGGAGATGAAGCTGGGGAGTTGGAGGACCGGGACGATGGGGACGGCCTCGTAGAACTTGAAGGGGCTCTGGGTCAGGCTCACGAGGGCGGGGACCACCGTGGCATGGGACCATCCGAGGAGGTTGACCCCCCTCCTCAGCCCCGGCAGGGCCTCGGTGAAGGCCTTGGCCTTGGCCAGGTGCTCCTTCACGGTCTTCCTGATGATGGAGGCGGCGAGGCCGTGGAGCCAGTGCTTACACTCCACGAGGACCATAAGGGGTCTACGCAGGGCGAGGAGGTCGACCTCCCATCGACGTCCCTGGGACCTGAAGCGGAGATGCCTCCTCACGGCATACCCGTTCTCCTGGAAGGCGAGTGCAACGAAGTTCTCGAACTCCAACCAGCCGAGGCCCCGGGAGACCCGCTCCAAGTCTCCCCCCAGAATCACGGCCCTCACGGCGATACCGATCCTCTGCGTGGGAGAGGCCTCGACCCGGTCGCCGGATAGGCGGATGAGGCCTCCATCATAGAGCCTTTCCAAGAACTCCCTGAGGGTTGACTCCGGCACTCGACTCCTCCTCCTGATCGTGGCACTGGAGGTGGGCCCCTCCCTCGTGAGGTCCAGGATGGAGAGCAGGACCCTCCTCTCGATATCCCTCGGACCCGTCACAGCTACCCCCAGATTAAATAAATGATATCGAAGATATAACCAGTGGACACTGGGCCCTCTCAAACATGGCGACTACATCATCCAGGATATGGTGGAGGCCGGCGTCCCCAACCCAAAGGGCATCACCTTCACCCAGGCTACAAAAATGGAGATGGCCCAACTCATGAAGCAGCGGATGCGGGAGGGCCTCTTCCACATGCCCTTCGACCGAGAAACCCTCGACGAACTCAACGTAGAGAAGTACGAGTTCACAAAGACGGGCAAGATCACCTTCAGCCACCCCGAGGGAACCCACGACGACCGATTCTGGGCCCTCGCCCTCGCCATATACGCAACGGAGACAGAACCACCCCCACCAAACAAACCCCTCATAAAAACCATCTGAATTTAACGCAGTCAGCATCAGGCCTGTTTTTAATGAGGCTTACTGCCTACCTTTTCGTAATTTAAGACTCAACCCCATTTCACCCGAGTAAAAATTGTATCTCCCTTCTAGCCCATCTCAGGCTACTCCTTAATTATGAATGCTTGAAGAGTTCAGAGCCTGAAGATATTCTTTTTATACAATATTATGATCAACACCAACATACTGATTATTGTGATAGCGATAAGCCATATATATGGTAGAAACGACGGTAAAAACCTAATAAATCTTTTCTGAGAATCTCGTAAAAACCTAATATTAGTTAGGGTAGGTTCTATTTGAGCGTAGGATGGGAAACGTATAGCTATTTCCCTTTTGCTGTGGTGATATCTAATTGAAGCAATAGAATAGGAAGAGTATTGGGTGAAATTGAGGTTGAGAGGTTCTGAATCTAAGTAAATTGTGATGTTGGAGCTCATTGGCACGAAGTCCTTAGGAACCGTTACGTTTAGCATACCTATAGTTCCATTTACACCAGCAACTTCCATAATCAGCCTATTACCTTCGCTTTGAACAGCTAGAACTGAGGAATTCGTCATAATGGTTATTGGAGCATTTGACCAGAAGACTTGTATCTCGCTCCATACCCCCTTGGGTATGATATTGATATGGACTGAATCCCCTGGTTCCATAGTCCTACACCAATTGACGCTTTCTTCAAAAACATATATCATATTTCCATCGAACATGTATAATCTAGTACCTGATATTACAAAATCGCGGGTTGTATTATGAAAGTAGTACCAGAGTGGTTTACCGGTAATGACATTAAACGCCAAAAGGAAGTCCCCTATATCGGCATAGAGTATTTTATCGGCTACCATTAAAGTTCTTGGTGCTATCCCACTTGGAATTAGTTCGCTATCCTCGTACTTCCATATCCATATGGGCTTTCCAGTAGTGATGTTATAAGCACAAAGTGCGCTGAATTCATCATTAGTAGTATAAAGCACATCCTCAGCTATAGCAGATCTAAATCCTACTCGAAGATTACCACATATATCTCCAGTTTTTGCATCAAAAATTCCATTTCCAGCAAACACCTTTTGAGATGCTACAATAGGAGGGGACATCGATGGCAAAATAACATAACTATCTCCTAGATCGTCATAACTATCTCCTAGATCGCTATACCAAACTAGTTCCCCCGTCGAAGCATTAAAAGCGTATAAACGAGTAGTATCTCCCCATTTGGATATCACATATACCATTCCTTCCCCAACAGATGGAGAGCTACTCACACCTAGTAATAGGAAACTCCATATCTGGGCACCAGTGGTACCATTAAGGGCGTAGAGGCGCCCTGAATTGGAATCCCATGCTACAGCATACACTACACCTTTGGCACAGACCAAGTTAGAATGAGAATCCCAATATTCAGTTCTTGCATTCGACCAGATTTCAGTTCTATATGACCAGATTTCTTCACCATTAGTGGCGTTTAGTGCATATATTTCGGGACCAGACTGGTAATAAACTATCCCATCCATCACAGCAGGTGCACTTCCCCCATCAACATAACGTTCTACATCCCACATAATAGTTCCATTTTTTAAGTCTAAAGCATAGAACCTTTCTTCATTTTTAGTGCTATCATAAATGGTGTCTGTGAACACAACATCATCTACAATCACTATTCTAGTTGGATCTCCACAACAGAACATGCATCCTTCTGGAAGCCTCAGTCTACTAACGAGTTTTAAAGGCGGTACAATATGACTTGAAGTGAAAGAAGTATGGCACGAATCACGGCAAAACATTGGCCAATCATCAAAGGTCTCGGAGGGGGGCGAACTTGAAGACGTGCTACAAGGATTAGACTGGAAACCCATCTGGCTTGCAGATACATTATGGAAGGGTGTAGGCACAATGATTATGAAGAATATAAGCCCCACAACTAACGCCTTCATGTTAAAGGATGTAGCCTCTCTCACCAGAATCACCCATATTGTTGTATTATCTACTATTCGCATAAGAGTTACGCCATTTAGGATACTGTTAAGATAAGAGTTTGTAATTGGCTGGTCAAGAAAGTTTTGGCCGTTCGATCTTCATGTTTTCAACTCATTTCCCCTGAAGCCCTTTACATCTTCCTCCATACGAAGTAGCTGAAGCATTCAACCGAATGGCCATTCGCCCCTTAAACAGTATCTTTAGTGGTGAATTGTACATTAATTCGTGCGCTTGAATACAACTCCTTAAGGAGCTCCTCTTCTCTTGAATGGAAGTACGGCAGGGGCTAATGCCAATGTGATTACTCTCCTATAGTAAATATCCCAAGTGGTGTCAAGAAGAAGGGTTTGGGTGATAGTCCTTTAAGGGTCGCCTTCCAAGCCCTTGAAGCCCCTATTATTCCAGGAGGCCCTCCATTCCCAAACCATCAAACAACTTATTTAGGAAGACTCTTACACATACCTTTTGACCAATAAACCCTCTATAAACTCAACACTGGGAAGTACGAACTTACCAAGACGGGGAATATCTCATTCAGCAACTCAGAAGGAACACACAACGACCGATTCTGGGACATCTTCATCTATGCAGCAGAACAAGCCCCATTCTCCACCAAACAAAACTCTAATAAGAAGTATTTGATTTATGTAAAAGCAATAAAACAGGGTCAACTATACTAAAAGAGTTAGAAAGAAAAAATAGTTAAAACTGTTCACCCTTAAAA
>QNAP01000147.1 GCA_003641795.1 Thermotogae bacterium
AGGGTAGCGCCAGAGTGGCTGAACATTAACCTAGCTAGCTCCTGAGCAAATGCGTAATATGGACCATGCAGACCCGCTGGCACGCCATTGGTCTCAAGTATGCTCCTAACCGTCTCTACCACGTTAACTACTGGCGATGAGGCGCTCTCATACCTGGCATCCATTATCTCCTTTACGGCGGTGAGCCTGGTGGTTACGTTAGCGCCATCGTACTTCAGCACGTACTTCTCCCGCATTTCCCTAAATCTCCTAACCCCGGGCATACCCTCTCACCCCCCTCTAGCTAATCACCTCACCCAGGATCATGGTGGCGATCTTCTTGAGTATCGCAGGGTCAGCGCCCTTGCCCGTGGTGAAGTCATTGATCAATCCATTGATCACCGCCTTGAGGGTGGGGCCGCTGTGGCTGAATAGCGCCTTCCTACACTTGAAGGCAAACGCGTAGTACATTCCTTGCTGGCCAGCGGGCACACCTTCCTTCTCCAGGACATTCCTCACAAGCTCCCTAAACTCCACGGGGCCGCTGGCCCACTCGGTGAACCTACCCACAGCTATGTCCTTGACGGCACCGTACCTAGTTCCGGTCTGATCCGCTGGAGTCTTGGCGCTAAACTTATCGACTCGATCCCTCAGTCCCTTTACCAGGGGCATTTACGTCTCCCCCGTGCTGAAAGGAATGTATCTGCATACTCTTTTCACCAGTACACGTGTGAGTGGGGGAGGAGTTGTAATAGGGGTGCTAACACACTAGTAACACATCTATGGGGAAACCATATATCTTGGAGAGACGCTCTCTGAGTGAGAGAGATGTCTACCAGGCTGTTTGAGGCTAGGGAGAAGATAGACAAGGGACTATTGAAGTTAGTTAGGGCCACGATCCAGAAGCGCCTGGCTTCCGTGCTATCCTTTGCGCACTACATCTCCCGCCAGTTACACAGGAATGGAATCCATGGCAACATCTACACATCGATGGACATCTTGCCAGATGGCTATCGATTGACTATTGAGTATCACATTGTCACTCTCGATGAAGAGGTCATACAGAAATTCAGGGGCCAGCTCTACCGCACGGCATACGACTACGCGGGACCCCTTAGAATATATAGGAAGGTGGAGAGGTTATTAAGCGGGGGCAAGCTAGAGGAATCTGAGGAGGGTGAGATGGATGTCCGTGGAATTGAGGATAGTGGTGCCAGCGAGGGTGGCTCAGGCCCTGAAGAGACGGGCGGAGAGGGAGAAGATCAGCATGGAGGAGCTGATACTGCTAGCCCTGGCTAGGATTCTGGAGGAGGAGAGCAAGGGGGGTGGTGGGTAGGTGAGCACGGGTAGCCCCATCCTGGATCTGTTGAACGACTTGCTGAGGGGCTGTGGCGTGGAGGACCGCAAGATAGAGCTATTCGGCATACTCAGGGACATCGCCAGGGAGATGGCCGAGGGGAACGTGACTGAGCAGGAGATAGTGAAGGATCTACGGGACCTGGCGGGGGCGATAGCAGTATTCAGGCAGAGGGCAGGGCTGAGCACCGACATAGACAAGGTGGTGGAGCGTCTCCTAAACGCATTGAAGCTAGAGAGCGCCACCTTCTCCCTGGAGAGCGTGAGGAGGAGGATAACCGCCAGGAGGAGGGCCAGGAGAGAGGAGGGGAGGAGGGTAGGGCTATTCTAGCCTAAAAATACGTTTTTTACTCGCTCAGGGTCATTAGGGCCACTCCAGCTCTCCTCAGCTCATCTATCAGCAACTCGGCATAGGTTCTGCTTATGGCATACCTCTCCAGCGAGAGGGGGTTGATTTCCTCATAACCGTTCCGCCAGTAGTACGCCAGCACGCAGATCATGATGCTATCCTTATACCACACGAGATCGATGAACGCTAGGGGGTGTGCATAGCTGTTAGTTTCGTGAGAGTAGCTGACCACTAGCGTCTTAACCATCTTCTTGCCCCTCCCAAAGTACACTATCTGTTTCTCGCCACCGCTGTAGCGCCACCCCATCTCCCTCAGCATTTCCTTGACCCTTGGCCACTCATCCTTGGGCATTATAGCTAGCACCTCCAGAGTACAAGATGCGTTCCTCCAGAACGACTCCCCCCTCTTCGGCCAGAAGTTGAATATCACGATGCCCTTGCCCTTAAGTAGCTTGGCAAAGGCGTTAGCCCTCACCGCGATCTCGGCCCTCCTCCCCACATCCCGCTCTATCTCCCACTCGTTCATCGCCCCTCACCGAACCTCAAGATAATTTGACCAACCACTTCCTTGGCACAGTCGTTCAAGACCATCCGCCCCTTCCTAGTTGGGCGCTTAACATATTGCTCAGCCGCCAGTACAACCCTAGAGGTGTCAACCCCCAGTCTCTTTGTCAACTGTTGACAGGTCCTTATGAGGAGCCTTAAGTTCTCCTCAGTCGGGGAGCCCCGTAGCTCGCCCACACTCGCAGAGAACTTGTAGACATACCACACCAGCTTGGAGAAGTCTGAGACCTCCCTAAACTTCTCTCGCCTAGCGGTCTCGTAAAACGTTATGGCTCGCGCTATCACCTTCCAGGCGGCTATCCTCTCGTTCCTAGATATGGCAGAGATGCTGGTGTGTAGCTCCTCAGGCACACGAATCCACTTCCAGGAGATCTTTCCAGGCACCATCCCTTTCACCGTATATATGGTGACCAGGGTGGTATAAAAGGTTTACTATAGTACGTACTAGTGTTTACGTCTCTACTTGGGGGTCAGGGAGCGCCTGAGGGCTTCCTTATACCCCTCCCTGATCAGCTCTATGAGCGGGTCTATCACATCCGGGTCCAAGGGTATGAGCTGTGTGGTGAATCCAGTCTCTGTGTTGAACCGCACTAAGGCGGGTATCACCTCATCCGTCACCACGCCCCTGGTCACCTTGGGGACCAGGGCTATGGCGTATCCCATGCTATACTTGCTATACGTCTGCTTTCCTATGCGTAGGACCTTCACATAGTCGGTCCTTAAATACTTCTTAAGGTGGGCTTCAAGGTCCTCAGGTCTCCTGACCCTCTTCCTCCTCCTGGGCATATCTACCTCACCTCCACTAGCCTTAACCTCCTGCCCTCCCTGACCGTGGCCATCGCCTTAACCTCATAGGTTCCATTGAGGATGCGTAATACCTCCCTCTCCTCGGGGCTGAGCCTAGACTTGCCAGTTTTCACCTGTATTAAGAGGATCTCGCGCTTAGTCGGGTTTATCGCCACCAAGTCGATCGGTGTCCTAGAGCCAGCGGAGCGTATCACGATATATCCCTGGCCCTGGAGCACATACCTGACCTTGTACTCGGCCCTCCTACCCTTTTCATAGGCCTTGCTCGGCATGCTATATGTGTAGTATAATGTATCATATATATGTGTAATGAGGAGGGGTAAAGAAGGGGGGTTATCTAATTGACGCGCACGTAGACCAGCTTTATCTTTTCCTTGCCCTTGTCAGTCCTGATCTCTACTCTCTCCAGTCTCCAGAGGTGTCCATCTGCATGGATGTTGCCCACGAATAGCGATGCCTTGTAGATCTTCTTTGAGACCGCTGCCCAGCGTGCCAAGTGGAGTTCCATCGCTATCTGCTTTGGCCTTATGTAAGCAACTCGCCCCCTATGTCTCGATAGTATCCTGACCAGCGCATGCTTGACCATCTCTACTTGCTCGCAAAAGTCCATCTTGCAGAACGCTGACGCCCTTATGCGCTCAAGCTCCGTGCCAATCATCACGTCTCGTTCACCTCCTAGCGAAAGCCCAGTACTGGCCTGGGGATCGGTCCCCTAGTCTCCTCCAGCAGAAAGTCCCTGTACTCCTCTATCAATTTGTAGAGGGCCAGCCTTATCGCCTCACTCCTGTTGTTGAAGACGCCCATCTCCACCAGCCTGTCTAGCGCCCTTAGGATGTTCTTGGGGATGTGAAAACTCACTATCTGCGTCCTCCCTCCTACATGCATTCTGCTCGCCACAATACCCCCGTATTTCCGTGATATAAATCGTTTACTACAGGGCACCATGAACGAAAACTTTTAATGTTTTTTGACTTAAGTTATGGCGTGGATATCATATTGATGATAAGAATAATGGAATATTTAAAGAGGAGCCAGGTGAGCACGGTCAGCGGCCTAGCCAGGGCGCTGGGGATTAGCAAGCGCACGGCTAGCAAGTACGTGAGGATGATGAACGTGCTGGGGCTCTTGGAGGTGAACGTGGTTGGCAAGGCTTGGTATGTGAGGCTAGGCCCTAAAGCGGATGCATTTACACACCTTTTCTCTGGTCTGAGACCAGTAGAGGTGATCGCTAGATGAGGGTTCTGGTGACGGGGGGAGCTGGGTTCATAGGTAGCCATGTTGCAGAGCTATTCGCGAAGCATGGCTTTGACGTGGTGGTCCTCGATAACTTGAGCACGGGCAACAGGGCGAACATAGATGAGCTGGTGATAGACTACGACATCAAGGTTATAGAGGGGGCTGTGGCGGGCCTGCCCTACTGTCTGCCAGATGAGATAGATTCATTGGATGGCATCATCCACCTGGGACAGCCATCATCGAGCCCGCTATACTGGCGTTACCCAGAATTATTCTATAAGACCATACAGGAGATGCAAGCGGTCCTGCAAACCGCCTATCGATTCAGTTGCCCCGTGATATACGCTAGCTCCTCCAGCGTCTACGCGGGCAATGAGATACCGTGGAGAGAAGATATGAGAATCGAACCTTGGGACCGTTACTCTGAGGTCAAGTACATCTGCGAGAGGATGGGTGCCTTATGGGCCAGGAGACAGGGCATCAAGTTTGTGGC
>QNAP01000148.1 GCA_003641795.1 Thermotogae bacterium
ATACCACTCCAGGTACCATCGTTGAATGACTTATCACCAAGCCCACCGGTGTCGGTGACCATGATCACCTTGAAACCGAGAACTGGAAGTGCTACCAAAAGCAACACGGTTACCCACAAGAGCTTTTTCATACTTGCGCCTCCCTCCTAAGGTTTATGGTGATGAGAAGAATCGAAATCAGCATCACAAGGATAAAGTACCAAGGTTGGAATCCGTCAGATACCTTCGTTATCAAAACCGGTACACCTTGTTGAACGAAGAGCCGCATGTTCTTCCAATTCGCTAACGTCAAAAGTGATGCGCCCCCCGACAATATCCCCATGATCACGGCAATCTTTCCGCGCCTTATAATGGTTATAGTGACAGCTAACGCCAACGCCAGCACAGCTATAATACCATGACGAATTTGAAAGACCTTCACGGAGGCTGAAACGGGTTGTTTTTCCAACAGATCTTTCAAGGCCGCTGCCACATGGTTGTAAGTGTTCAAAGAATAACGGTTTCTTGAAAGCTGGTCTTTCAGGCTGTTCATCACCTCTTCCCTGAACGTTTCGTCCGCGTATAGAATAACCTTTTGGAGGTCGCGTTCGAGTTTCTCAATGGCCCTATTTATGCGCCTGTAACGTATCTTCGACTCCGCCGTGAAGTTGTTCAGAATTGAAGTCAGCTCTGAAAACTTCTTACGGTACTGCGGGCTGTTTCCTATCTCAAAAAAGTTGCTATAATTGGGGAAGTTCGGGAAGATGGTAATAGGCGTTACCTGAAGGTCTGAAACAGCTCCCTCCTTTCGCAAGCTGTCCAAGAAGTTCGTCAACTTCCTCACGGTGTCTTGAGTTTGATTGACTTCCTTGGAGATCAAACTCTTCAACTCGACCACGGTCTGTTTTAACGGTGAAACACTTCCCGTGTACACGTCTTCCTGTAGCATCTCGTAATAAACAGAATCATGAAAATTTGCAAACCTATCCATACGAAGTTCCGGAACATCGTGATAGGCTGAAACCCAGAAACCCAGAAAAACTGCCACGATACCCAAAAGAATCACTATTCGATCAAGGGTTCGAAAGCTTTTTCTCTTCAGCATCTTGGTGATGAAAAGAAGCGTGGCGAAGATGAAAGCGGGTATCGCGGTGATGGCATAAATATAGGAATCGACGATGGAGCTCACGGGATCATAAATGAGAAACATGTAGAGCGCCTCGGCAATCGCGATACCCAGTGCTGTCCAACCTAAAAACTTGCGCGTTCTTTTAAGACTTAGGAATACGCTTATCAAACCCCCATAAACGAGAAAGCGCAACCATCCAAGATTAAGCTTCTTGGGAGCCACGGCTACGATGGTTGAAGCCAGCGATTTCTGGTACTTTCCAGTTTCCTGGTTTATTAACTCCAAAGCGGCCCTCCGTGCTTCCGCCAATATGCGGCGTGCATTCCAAGACTGGCCTTCTTTTTCCAAACGCTGTACGAAATCCTTAGCGGTTTGAATCAAACCTTCGGTTAGTCCTTCGCCTAGTATTTCTTCATGCCTTTTCAAAGTTGCGGGCTCGACGCGTAGGGAGGGTTTATCGGGGACCTCTATGTGCGCCACTTGACGCCCGGCAAGGGATGGAAGAACGGGTTTCTCCGAGAGACCCACCAAGTAGAGCAAATCGTTTGTGAGAATATCGCGGAGCGAATTCCGCACGTCCATGCGGTAAAGATTGAACGCTGTGGAGAAGGCCGGCATCTTCATGACCGTGCTCTCGTCCAGTGATTCACCGCGGAGATCGCTAACCAGATAGGCCAGAAAAGCTGAGAAGGCAATTTTTTCTTCCAACGAAGAGAGTTGGTACCTGTCGTAGAGTTTTGTAAGAAAATCGCTGGATGTCAAGGAGAGTTCTCGCTTTTCCAAACTTCCCACCATTTGGATCTTGTAAAAGCGGTAAACTGCGAGATTCACCAGTTCGTTTTTAATGGATGCTATGAGCTCACTTCGGGGATTGTCTCGTTCATAGTCTTCCACGTAGCTCTTGAAAAGATCCACTACTTCTGATAGTTCCAAAGCACTCACTTGAAGAGCGAGAAAGATCAACAATACCATCAGGCTAAGCCTCTTCATCTGTCTCTTCCCTTCCTCGTGGTCTGACAAGTGGAAAGAGTATTACGTCTCGAACGCTGGATGCGTCGGTCAAGAACATGACCAACCTGTCTATTCCGATGCCAAGCCCGCCGGTTGGAGGCATGCCGTACTCCAGGGCGCGCACGAAGTCTTCATCCATCATCTGTGCTTCTTCATCGCCCACGGCTCGCAATCGCGCTTGCCGCTTGAATCTCTCCAGTTGATCCACAGGATCGTTGAGTTCACTAAATGCGTTCGCTATTTCTCTTCCAAAAATGATGAGTTCAAAACGCTCAGTTAAGCGGGGATCATCCCTGTGGCGTTTTGCGAGCGGGGAGATCTCCACAGGATAGTCTGTGACAAAGGTCGGGTGGACGATGGAGTCTTCAACGAGGTCCCACAGTTTTTCAATAATGTGCCCCCGTTCTTTTATTTGAAGCTCCACACCATGCGACTCAACAACTTGCAAGAGCTCTTCGTCCGAGTCTTCGAGGATATCCACTCCTAAATGCTCCTTGATATACTCCCGCATGCTGACGCGCTTCCATGGCCTGGTGAAGTCGAGCTCCGTTTCCTGGTAGGTTATCTTCCATCTTCCCACAATGGACTTCATCATTTCCGAGATCAGCTCTTCTGTGAGCTCCATCATGTCGGAGTAATCGGCGTAAGCTTGGTAAACTTCCACTGCGGTGAATTCGGGGTTGTGCTTGTAGGAGATACCCTCGTTGCGGAAGTTCTTCCCCAATTCGTAGACCTTTTCGAGCCCACCAACGATGAGTCTTTTGAGGTGAAGTTCTGGAGCGATTCTCAAGTACATATCGATGTCCAGCGCATTCAGATGGGTAACGAAAGGCCTTGCATTCGCTCCACCCGTTACGTGGTGAAGCACGGGTGTTTCTACTTCCAGGAAGCCTCGAGCGTTGAGAAAATCGCGAATGAATTTGACCGCCTTCGATCGGATTACAAAACGCTCCAAACTTTCCCGATTTGCGATGAGATCGAGATAACGCTGTCTATATATGATCTCCTTATCTTTTAATCCGTGCCATTTCTCCGGCAGCGTTCTCAGCGACTTACTGAGTATCTCGAACTCGAGAGTGAAGATAGTTAACTCGCCCGTCTTGCTCTTGAAGGGGAAACCCTTGATACCGATGTGGTCTCCTATGCTGATGAACTTGTCAAATCTTTGAAAAGCTTCTTCGCCGACCTCTTTCTTGCGAATATACCCTTGTATCGTGCCGTGAAAATCCTGTAACACGAAGAAGGTGGACTTGCCGTGCTTTCTAAGTGCTATCACTCTTCCCGCCGTGCTGACTCGCGCACTTTCTAAGATTTGCCCGGCTTCAAGCTTTTGGTCGAATGCCCGTCGAATGTCCTCTGTGGTATGGGATCTATCGAACCTGTAAGGATATGGTTCAATTCCCATTTCTCGCAGTTGTTCTATTTCCTGCAACCTTTGCCGTCGTGTTTCCAATGACACGTGGAGAACCTCCTTTCAATTCGACGACTTCTGCTTGACTAATTTCTATTGATTTACCTTTACCAGCAGATAGGTCTGCACACCTTTCGGCGTCCTCACACGTACCGTTTCACCAGCGCTCTTTCCCAATATGGCCTTTCCTATGGGAGATTCCACGCTTACCTTGCCTTTGAATATGTCAGCTTCAGCTGGACTCACCAACCTGATTTCTTTCTCTTCACCAGTGGAGAGATTCTTCAAAAGAATCTTTGAACCGAGCGCGACGTTGTTCCCAGCAGCTTCGTTGTCTATGAGTTCGGCGTTCTCCAGGATCATCTCGAGTTCCTTCACTCTGGATCCAATTCTTCCTTGTTCGTTTTTGGCTTCGTCGTACTCGCTGTTTTCTGAAAGGTCTCCGAGTTCTCGAGCTTCCTTGATCCTCTGGGCGACATCGTAGAGAAGCTTGCGTCGAAGCTCCTCGTACTCTTTTTTCAAGGTCTCGTATCCGTCTCTCGTCAGGCGAATTCTTTCTCGTGCCACTTGCTTCACCTCCACACAATGCCTGCATATCCCACTGCTCTCGCGTATCCGCCCCCTGTATCGGCGCTGGTCGCATGTTTCAGTACATGAGGCTCACCGGAAGCGATCATCATGACCGCTGCTATCGCTCCGTAGCCACAGACAGTTATACCATGTTTTGCGACCGCGTGGTAGAGTTCCTCCACATCTTTGGATGTTATCGCTTTCAACACTTCCTCATCTTTGGCCAGAGTGACCTCGTGACTGTCGTAATGATTCATATCTGAGGAAGCCAGCACGAGGAATCTCTTTGAGGAGTTTGAGATCATCACATTTTGCAACGACTCGGCCAACGCCCTCATGGTCTTCAATCTCTGATCCATAAGGGTGATGGGAACGAAGGTGAAATCGTTGCCGTAGATATATTGGAGAAACGGCAGCTGTACCTCCAAGGAATGCTCGTACAGATGAGCGTGGACGTCCGTCACGAAGGTCTCTCCATACCGGACGAGTTGTCTGGCAATAGCCTCGTCAACTTCTACGCTGCCCAGAGGTGTTCTCCACTCAGAATCAGGATAAATCGAGACGGGCATTCCGTAGCCGGTGTGGTTCGGCCCTAACAACACCACCACATCAGGTTTTCCCATGATTGCCAGATGATGGTATACCCAAGCAGCTACGGGGCCACTGTACACGTAT
>QNAP01000149.1 GCA_003641795.1 Thermotogae bacterium
AGCTCCGCTCCAGCCCCAGGGAACCGTGTACTCAGCCTCGTAGTGGCCGTTTTCGTCGGTGATTATGGGGCCTATCACTGGGGCCTCGGGGCTGAACCACCATATGTAGACCTCCCTTCCAGCCAAGCCTCTCCCAGCCCAGTCCAACACATCGCCCCAGAACCTGATCCTCTCCCCAGCCGCCACCACATCCTTGTCGCTCTCAAATGTGACGGTGGTGACTGCCGATATGACATGTATGCTCCTCCTAGCCTCGGAGGGAAGATAGACGCTCATCCCAAGAATAATTTTCCATTCAAGGTGATAAAGCTTTACGCCACCAAACCGAAGAACAGAGCCATGTAACCCATAATCAGGGGCATCTCCCAGTCCATCGGAACCCAAGCGACGACTCCAGGCGGAGCCACCCTGACCCCGCCCTCCCCGAACAGCCTCATCCCGTCCCTGTCGTGAACCAAGTGCATCACGACCAGAGAGGCATAGGGGTCGTCGCTCCCAGACCAGTAGTCAATCCACCTGTCCCACACGGCCAAGCTACGGCTGAACGCCTCCATGGCTGAAAGGCCGTCGGCGATGCCGTAGGCTATTGCGTTCACCGCCTCGAAGAAGCCCCTCGAGTACTCGTCCCTCTCGGGAGGCTCCATCGCCACCCAGGTGAAGTCCACATCCCAAGCGAACACGGCTCGGGCGCCCTTGTTCGCCGTGTCAGGGCCAAGCCTCTTCCCAACCGAGCAGCTGAGGAACAGGACCACCCTCCCAATAAGCCTGACATTCTCCCCGCAAGTCCTGAAGACATGCTCACGATCCTGCGCCGAGTAGATGTCTGCGTTACCGTGGCCGAGGAAATATGCGAATCCAGGATCATCCCTCTCCAAGGCTGAGAATATGTTCTCCCTAGTGGCCTCACCAGCCTCCAAGTCCGTGACGACCCAGCCCCTACGCCTCAGGTAGTCTACCGCAAACCTCATGTAGTAGTGTCCATATGAAGTAGCTTTATCAAAAAACGGCCTCGCTATTAGGGCGACTCCGCTTCGGGGCATCAAATCAGCCTCCTCTCAATCTCCCTAATCTTGCGTTCTATCTCCATCCTTATCTTGATGCGCTCCTCGGGGGATGCCTTCGCCAATCGCTCGCACTCCTCGGGGTGCTCCCTGCAGAACAGGGCGTGGGCTACCTCGTGGATCAGCTCCCGCTTCCCCGATAGGGGCGTCAGCCATATCTCCCCCAGCCCATGCCTGTAAATGCCCCTGAGGAACTCCGTCACATCTCGCCCATCGAACAAGACCTTCTCGCACCTGTATACGGGTATGCGCACCCCCATCTCCTCCGCCTCCCTAGTCGCCTCCCTGTCCAAAGCCTTCCCGACGCATGTCAGCCTCCGATCCATCAACTCATCCTCCCCCCTAGGTATATTGTGCCTAGGCCAATAGCTAGTGGAAGCACTCCGTATTTTACCGTCGCCTTTTCAAATCCCAGATAGAACTTCCTTCTCCACTCGAAGAACCCCCTGTCTGTATCAAGCCTGAGCTTCAATATGTGGCCGAAGAAGGGGTCGTATGGCTTAATCCACCGAATCCTAAAGGGTCCCTCTGGAGGCCCAGTCTTGACTCCCCTATCCCAGACAACATCCTCCTCCAAAACCTCGTATGGAATCCCGTCTATGTAGAGACCCGAGCCAGCCCTCACGGTCACTCTCTCCAAAACATTAAACTCCTTCACTATCTGGGGGCCTACGCCCTCCCATGGCCCGAACGGTATCCAAGACAGCTCCAGCCTACGAAGCTCTATGGACATTACCTCCCCATCCTCCTCGCCATCTCCCTCTTTAGTGCTAGGTAGCTCTGGAGGAGGCTCGCCCCAATGCGGTCTCTGCGCTTAATGTGCTCCAAAGCCTCTTCCAAGCTGAGCTCCACGCCCACCACCTCGCCTTGGGGGATGACATAGACCTTGGGCTTCGGCCCAGGCTTCCTCAACAAGCTCTCATAGTAGGCCTGAGCCAGCTCCCAGTCCACCTGCGGGGGGTCGAGGCCCGCCCCAGCCAAGGCGTTCATAACCTCCCTGACCATTACTCCAGCCCTCAGCATCCTCAAAGCCTCACGAGGAGTGACTGGCCTTCCAGCTATTGTGGCGAATGGGACATCGGCGAGTGCTGGGTTCGCCCTTAAAAACCTCTGTAGGCTTCTGATCTTGGCTTCCACGCTCATGCCATGTTTACATTCTACCCAAAGCTATTAAAAGTAACCCTGCGACGATGGGGGCTACATCCATCCACGAGGGGTAGGCGGGTGGCGTGGGTGGAACTTCGGGTGGAACCTCAGGCGGAACTTCCACTACCTTTAACTTGATGGTGAACTCCATGGTATCGGTGACCCTCTCGCCCATCAGAGCCACCACAAACCAGTTTCAACAACTAATCTCCAGTCATGGTTGGGCATCAGCATCTTCCAGTCCCTGAGGGTCTCGAACCTGAATATCGTCGAACCCTTCCCCGTGAAGTAGTGAGTCTTCATGGGCGTAACGACCTCCCCCGTGTCCCTATCCCTTATCCTGCAAAAAACATACTCCCACCTCTCCCTGTTGTGATCCACGGTTACGGCCACGGTCGGTATCTTCCCCGCCTCCAGCTCGCCAGGGAAGCTCACGCTCCTTATCGTAGCCTCTGGAACCTCGGCAACCTTCAGCTTTATGGTGAAACCCTTCGTGTCAGTCACCCTCTCGCCCAGCTTGGGGAGGAATGTAGACAGCCCAGCCAAGCCCAACCCAGCCAACAGCACTAGGCTCATGTCTCATCCACCCTTTCTAACTAATTCGATGATTATAGGTGTTATGGCAAGTCCGAAGGCTCCGAGGAGTGCTGCGTAGGCTAGGAGCGGGGCTTCCTCCTTGGGCCAGAAGACCTCCTTCGCCTCTTTAAGGGATGCGTATATGGCGTAGGCAAGCAACACATACATCGCCAGCTTGACTATCTCGTAGACTACGGCTGGAACCCCTAGGGCTGACGACACGGCCATTTCATACCTCTCGGCTCTGGGCGTGGAGAAGTGGAACCACCACTCAACCACCCAGTCCCAAGTCGGTATGAACCATCCCCAGACAGAGGGAGACCTGTATATCTTGAGCCACAGCATCCTGCCATGCTTCAGGGCCACGTTGGCTTCGACGGCCTTCTCGGCCACCCATCTGCAGAAGTCGTCCAGAGGGGGGATTCCCGTCCTCAGGGTTTTGAAGGCTATCTTGCAGTAGTATGCCTTCCCCCTGTAGGTGTCGTAGTCGGGATACCTCCTCTCGTAGACGAGGGTCATGCTTCATCACAACCTGAGCATTCTTTCCTCAATCCTGCCCTCTTCCAAGTCTACTTCAAAACCCAAGCCCGTAATCGCAAATATGCCTATCCTTGGCTTTATGTCTTCGTCTAGAATGGCTACATTAACTGGGCCACGCTTCCCCATGAACTCCATAAATGCGAAGCCGACATCAGCCTCCACGGAGCCACCCTCCCTCAGGTCGAACTCCTGCCTAGTGAATGTCATAACTCCAATCCTATCTGCAATACTCCTCGGGAGGACGAGGTAAGCCGACCTGTCCACTACTTGGGCTTCTATATTCTCCTCCCCCCTTGAACCCCAAATCCTAAACTCGACCTTGAACTCCCTCATCATCTCCTCCCCTTCTCCAGCCACTCCTCAACCTTAGCACGGGTCACCCCCGCGCCTCTGCGGATGGCTCTGAAACCTCTCATTCTAACCCCTCCTCTTTTTATAAGATTTCATTATCCAAATTACATCATCGTATGGATTCACTTTAAGATTATGGTATTTATCAAAATCTGGATGGTCAGTTTCTAATTCTACAGCATAAACCTTCCCATCTTTTATAACTATAGCATCTGGAATTACCTTAATTAACGGAATACATCTATATCCTTGTCTCTCGAATTTTTTTAACTCCTCTAAAAGCATTTTATCGTGATATCTCTTCCTCAGCTTTTCAGCATATTTCCTAACTCTCTCATCAGTCTCCTTTGTCAATCCCTTATTCCAACTTGGTTTTCCTTTATTTGCCTTTGATACTTTCCTACCAATTTCGGCAAGTCTCGGATCATCAAACTTAGTTAGTCCCCTATTCCAACACCTTTCCCTCAATTTCTTTATGTACTCTTCACGCTCTTTAGGAGTGAGACTTCTCCAAAACTTTTTTCCAAACTCTGAAGCTCGTCTTCTTCCTTCCTCTGACCTCCAATATCTCCGACTTGACTCCCTAAGTTTTTCTCTGACTTCTGGTTTTGATAAAAATAGTCTATTAGCCTCAGATTGGCTTCTTGTTGGGATTCCAAACTCTCTCATTCTACGTATTATTGTGGCTCTGCTAACTCCTAATTTTTCAGCTATTTCCCGCTTAGATAACTTATCAACCCAGTATAGTTTGTATAGTTCATCTCTGCTAATATTGATTTTTCTCCTCATTACTTTCGCCTCTCAAGAGCCTCCCATATCTTCTTTTCAGCTATACCCAAGGCTTTTGAGATGCCCCTTACAGCTATAGCCCTAGCGACTGGAACGTAAATCCAAGGAGCTATGAAGAGGGTTCCCACGGCCAAGCCCAAGAAGAAGTCGCCTATGTCAAGCCCGTATCGTCTCGGAGCCTCAGCCTTCTCAACCCTCGCAGGTCTCGCATTAGCAATCTCGCTAGGCCTAACCTTTACGGCTATCATCCCATGATTAATTTAGGGCGGAAAGTAATAAGCTTGCCCCTAGG
>QNAP01000150.1 GCA_003641795.1 Thermotogae bacterium
ACAGGAATAGCCTTCACATCTTTCGGTAGACTCTTGATCGAGGCCACGTACTTGACGGGTACCATCAGCTGGCGCATATCGAAGGTATCGATAACTTCAAGACTCAACTCTTCACTTTTACCAAGCTTGAAGGGTGACTTCACTTTCCCTGTAACTTTCGATGGCATAGCTTCGTTTTCCAGCAAATATCCCACCACCACCGCTCCCGGCTCAAGCAACCGCTGTCTCCATTCAGTGTTCTTTTCTATGGGAACCACGGCGTGCTGAAGGAACGCCTCGTCCACAAAAGCTATCGGTTCGCCGTTGAACTCAGCAACGTAAACCTTCGAAGGGCCCTTCAAGCCTTCCGCGATATTGAGTTCTCCACTCCCCAAGACCAACTTCAAAGGGTTGACGATTACCATGAAGTTGTAACCAAAGAGACCTGTCTCCAGCTTCTTGCGCACGAACCGCTCTATGTTGTACGGTACAACGAGAACGAGAAGCATTACGAAGATTATCAAACTGAACATCGAAGCGATAATGAAGGTGTTCCTCCGATGACGCTCCACATAAGACAAGGCGAGATACGCGGAAACGGACCTCCTCGTCATCAATTTCGAAAGAAGCTTTCTGATAGGTGCAACCAAAAAAAGGAACACCAACCAACTACCGACAAAGAAAGCGGATCCTCTTTGAAGGATCTCCCAAACTGTTGTGTGTTCCAGCGGAGTAAAACGGACGGTCACCACCAGGATGATGAACACCCCAAAACCGAGGCTTAAAATGGTTGAGGGGAAGACGATCAGCGTACCTACAATGCCCACCAAAAGGGCGAATATCCAAAGATCTGGACGGATGAGACCGAGAATCATAGCCATAACGATGGATCCGGTCCCTGCGATCAACCTTCTCGACTTCTTTGAAGAGGATTCCTGCGGTTCCTCGTTGGATCGAAGCATCGTTACAGGTGGTTTCTGCGCGAGCTTTCGAATCCTCCAAAGGAAGATGAGCAATGGTAAAATCAATCCTCCAAGAGCTCCCAAAATTATCGTCGATGGTGCCACATGGAAGTTGAGCCTTGATAGCCCTGTGTGAAAACCTCCCACAGCCAAGATACTCGACGTTGCTCGCAACCTCCTGAGAAGAAAATTCCCCAGTAGGATACCCATTGAAGCTCCCAAGAAACCGGACACGACGAGATAAACAGATCCTTCCACTATCAATGCCACAAAGATATGCCGGGCTTTCATGCCCAAAATCCTAAGGGTGGCCATGGTGGTGTTTCTCTCCTCTACAAAACTTTGAGCAAAGATGTAGACGAGAATCAACGAAGCTACGACAGAGAAACTGCTGAAAGCGATTGTTAGATACCCCAAGGCCTTGTTTGCAGGTGAATTCAAAAGCTCCGCCTTCATGGCCGCTCCATCGACTTTCAGGGTTTCTTCCAACTCTTCCATGAAGATCACATGTTCCTCAGGACTTCCGGCAAGATGCAGATAGAGGCGCGTTGGGAGACCTCCACCCCCTTGGAAGTCGCTTTTGTTGATGAAAACGGCACCCGGGTATTGGAGAACTTCACCCCGAAAATTGAGGAATCCCTCCTCGCCGATCTGTGTCACTTTGAATTCAACGTTTCCCCTGCCCATGTTAATTGCAATGGTGGCGTCTTCATTAATGTTCAAAAGCTCTGCGAGATCTTTTGAGACGATCGCACCTTTAGAAGGGAGTCTCACCTCGTGGGCAACGAAGTTTCTCAGATCTTCTGGAGATAAACCCACCACGAGACAATCCAACGTTTTTCCGCCAAACTTTATTCTTCCCAAGGTCTCGGACACGGGAAGAACGTTCAAGACCTTCTCGTAAGACTTTACAGACCCCGTCGTTTGGGGATTCAAAGGAACCTTGAAAAAGGGATTATTCCTGTTGTTTTCCACGTAGGCATCCGCAGTTCCGAAGTTTTGAGAGAGGCTCCTCTCAATCCATCGGCCGATGGAGTCGTTGAGCGCGAGCCCTCCCACAAGAAGCATGGAAGGAACGCCAACTCCAAGAATCAGCACGAAGACCGATTTGAAACGCGTTACGAAGTTTCTGAAGGCTATTGTGAGAAGCATCATCGCCACGGGTGATCCACTCTCCCTTTTCAATATTCTACCTTGTTGTTACCATCCTAAGAAGGCCAATATTCCCCAAAAGGAGATGGGATCGCTCATCAATAATATTGGCAGTGCATACGCATGGGGAGCCATCAATTCACCAGCGTGAATCCCATTCGCCGTGCTTCGTTTTTCACCATTTGGTGTTCGTCGGTTCTCAGCGGTCGTGAAAGTTCCTTGTAGGCCCACGCTTGATACTGTGGCCGATACTGTGCCATGACGTTGAGCAAGATCGACTCACGATAAGGTTTCAGTAGCTCAAGCACTCGGATGGAGGATTTCACGAAGTTAGGCAAGACCAGATGTCTCACCAGTACGCCTTTCTTCAACACTCCATCTTTGACAACAGGCACAGGTTGCTGTGTTACCATGATTTTCACTGTTTCGAGTGCCCGTTCCACGTAATCACCGCAGCCGCTGAAGCGTTTCGACAGGGCGTTATCACCGTACTTAAAATCGGGCATGTAGATGTCAACGATCTCTTTTAGTAGGTGCAATGTTTCTTTCTTCTCGTACCCCCCACAGTTGTAAACCACAGGGACACTGGGTTTTCCGTGTCTGTCGAAGGCTTCCAAAATGAAGGCCACCTGGTGTGTGGGAGTGACTAGATTCACGTTTTCCGCACCACATGCTTCAAGCGTTTTTACTATTTGGGCGAGCCTTTCCACCGTGATCTCGTCACCTTGATGAAGCTGGCTGATCTCGTAGTTCTGGCAGAAGACACACTTGAGGTTACAACCGCTGAAGAAAACTGTTCCAGAACCGCCGCGTCCTACAAGACATCGTTCTTCTCCAAAGTGAAGGAAGGCAGACGAAACCTTGGGACGGTTACCGACGCCGCAAAACCCAATTTCTCCTTCAAGCCTGTTGACACCACATTCCCGTGGACAGAGATGACAACGAAGAAGGAGACGAAGGTATCCTTTCTTCACTTTACCCCCAACTTGGCAAAGTAAACCAGTTCCGCTTTTATGAAATCGTCGAGTTCTCCATCCATAACCGCGTCCGCGTTGCCCGTTTCATGACCCGTCCTGTGATCTTTCACCATGGTGTATGGATGGAAAACGTAGGATCTTATCTGACTTCCCCAGCCTATATCTTTCAACTCTCCTTGAATCTTCATGAGTTCCTGCCGTTTCTTTTCCATCTCGAGTTCGTAAAGTCGAGCCTTGAGTATCTTCAACGCTGTAGCCTTGTTCTGGTGCTGCGATCGCTCGTTTTGGCAGGTAACAACGATTCCCGTTGGGATGTGTGTGATGCGCACCGCGGAGTCCGTTCTGTTGACATGCTGACCTCCGTGTCCCGAAGCACGGAAAGTGTCGATCCTGAGATCTTCGGGGCGGATCTCTATATCGATGTCCTCCTCTATCTCCGGTACTACGTTCACCGAAGCGAAGGACGTGTGGCGTCGGTGGTTCGCATCGAAAGGCGATATTCTCACCAAACGGTGTACGCCCCTTTCAAATTTCAAATAACCATAGGCGTACTCCCCTATGATTCGCACCGTGGCACTTTTGACTCCGGCTTCTTCACCCTCCTGGTATTCCACCGTCTCCACTTCGAATCCCTTCTTCTCGCCCCACCTCACGTACATTCTCAAAAGCATCTCCGCCCAATCGTGAGACTCGGTACCCCCTGCTCCCGGATGAACGGAAAGAAAGGCATTTCTATCGTCGTAGGGCCCCGAAAGAAGCAGATACAATTCGAACTCGGTGACCCCTTCTTCTATCTCCTTCACCAATTCCTCAACATGCTCGGCCATTTCTGAATCTTCTTCGGTGAGTTCCACGCCCACTTCTACATCTTCAAAGAGCGACTTGAGCCGCCTAAAAGATTCCACTTCTCTTTTCAACGCCTGTGCCCGGCGCATCACCTGGGACGAGTCTGCGCGGTTCCAGAAGCTTGGTTCTGTCATTCGCTGTTCCAGCTTTGAAATCTCAGACTCCGCTTTTCTCTCGTCAAAAACCTGCATCAAGGCTGAGAACTTTTCTTTCAGCTCCTCTATCTTGGTCTTCAGCTCGTACGAGATCAAATGAACCACACCTCCCAAATGAGATTTTACCATTTTCTCAAGCTCGACCTTGGAGAACATCGCACGTTTCAATCTTGCCCGAATGGCCCCACTACCAAAACGGTTCTTTATTTGAAAGCGATGCTGGCATTTGTCTCTTTTCTTGCGTTGTAGGGTGTCTCAAAAATCAGCAAGAGTCAACAATATAAGCGACCCTTCTGGAGAGCGATTGTTCAGGACATTGAACATAACATAGAGGAGGAAGTGGCGAATCCCTCACGCTCACACAGCTTGCACTCGCTTTTTTCCTCGTTTGCATCCACAAAACGGCCCACGCGAAGAGATGGAGGATTTCACATTGCAGAATGCTTGTTGTGCTTCGCTTTTTCCCTCGCTCACACTCACAAACGGACACTTCCATGAAGATTCAACATCCTGTTTCAGCTTCATGCTCGCTACATCCGTGTAGCTCGGTGCCCGTTTGTATGAGAGCTCGCATCGGCGCTTCGCAAGACAAGCATTCTGCAATGTGAAATCAAGGGGGAGGAAGTGGTGAATCCCTCGCGATCCCCTATCTTCCACTCACAAACGGGCACTAC
>QNAP01000151.1 GCA_003641795.1 Thermotogae bacterium
CCGAAGCGAGCACTCATACAAACGGGCACCGAGCTACATGGATGTAGCGAGCATGAAGCTGAAACAGGATGTTGAATCTTCATGGCAGTGCCCGTTTGTGAGTGCGAGAGAGGGAAAAAGCGAAGCACAACATGCTTTCTGCAATGTGAAAAAAGGGAAGAGGTGGTGATCCCCCACGCTCACACAGCTCGCACTCGCTTTTTCCCTCGTTTACATCCACAAAACGACCCACGCGAAGATTCAGCATCCTGCTTCAGCTTCGCTCTCATCCGCATCCGTACGGCTTCGAGGTCGTTTTGTATGGATGCTCACTCGGCACTCGTGAGGCTGTGTGATCGAGGGGGATTCTGATCAGTGGTGCAGGTATATCCTTCGCAAACAATTTCCAGGGCAACAAAAGAACAGGATGAGAATCTGGTAAGTATCTTCATATCCATTTGTGGATGAGACAATTCGGGGGCTTGACAAAAGTCATTTAGGAGTGTAAAATAGCACGGGTTTTTAGGCTTCTCAGTGACAAAAGCGCTGGAGGTGCTACGTTAATGCCAACCATAAACCAATTGGTCCGCCAAGGGCGGGAGAAAGTCAGGCGGAAGAGTAAATCGCCTGCCTTACAAAATAACCCTCAAAAGCGGGGTGTGTGCGTCAGGGTTTCAACGATGACACCGAAGAAGCCAAACTCAGCGCTTCGCAAAATTGCAAGAGTTAGGTTGAGCAATGGCATCGAAGTCACAGCCTACATACCGGGTATCGGCCATAATTTGCAAGAACACTCAGTTGTTTTGGTGAGAGGCGGAAGGGTTAAGGACCTTCCGGGTGTGCGATACAAAATCATCCGCGGAACTTTAGACGCAGCGGGTGTAGAAGGCCGTAAGCAAGCCAGAAGCAAGTACGGTGCGAAGAGACCGAAGAAATGAGGAGGTCAAGTTATGCGAAGACGAGCCGCTCAGCGTAGAGAAGTTACTCCTGACCCAGTTTACAACGATATCCTCGTTGCTAAGCTCATAAACAAACTGATGTGGGATGGTAAGAAAACTGTCGCCCAAAAGGCGGTGTATAAGGCTTTTGATTATATAAAAAAGAAAACCAGTATGGATCCACTTGAGGTTTTCAAAAAGGCAGTGGATAATGTTAGACCCATTCTTGAAGTAAGGCCGAGACGTGTGGGTGGTGCAACTTATCAAGTGCCAGTGGAAGTGGAAGAACCACGAAAGACTTCTCTCGCTTTGCGGTGGATAGTCGCTGCTGCCAGAGCGAGAAAGGGTAGGCCAATCTATCTGAGGCTGGCTCAGGAGTTGTTGGATGCCTACAACAATACCGGTGTGGCTGTGAAGAAGAGAGAGGATGTTCATAAAATGGCAGAGGCCAACAGAGCGTTTGCTCATTACAGGTGGTGATCATGTCTAATCAGAAGGTTCCGATAGAGCGGGTACGGAATATAGGCATAATGGCACATATAGATGCAGGTAAAACGACCACGACCGAACGTATACTTTACTACACCGGTCGCAAGCATACTATTGGCAATGTAGATGAAGGTACTGCAACAATGGATTGGATGGATCAAGAAAAAGAACGTGGGATCACCATCACTGCGGCTGCTACTACGTGTTTCTGGCGAGATCATCGAATCAACATAATCGATACGCCCGGGCACGTTGACTTTACCGCGGAGGTTGAGAGATCGCTCCGAGTGCTTGATGGTGCTATCGCCGTCTTTGATGCCACTGCTGGTGTAGAACCACAGACGGAAACAGTGTGGCGGCAGGCGGATAAATACAATGTTCCAAGATTGGCTTTTCTCAACAAGATGGACAAATTGGGTGCGGATTTCTGGATGTCCGTGGAATCCATAGAGAAGAAGTTGTGCGCTCAGCCTCTGGTAATCCAACTTCCCATAGGCGCGGAGAACGGCTTCGAAGGTGTAATTGATCTGGTGAAGATGAAAGCAGTTTATTGGTTGAGTGAGGACGGTGCTGAGTACGAATACAGAGAGATTCCAGGGGACATGCTGGAAGAAGCTGAAGAGGGTTATGAGGAACTTGTTATGCATCTTTCAGAAATAGACGAAGAGATACTCGAGATTTACAGCGAAAGTGGAAGCGTTCCGGAAGACAGGTTGAAGGCTGCCATTCGCAAGGCAACGGTGAACAACGTGATGGTGCCGGTACTCTGTGGAGCAGCCTTTCGAAATAAGGGAGTTCAACCGCTTCTCGATGCCATTGTAGATTATCTTCCCTCACCTTTGGATTTGCCGCCTGTTAAAGCATGGACACCGGAGAATAACATCTTGGAGCTTGCTCCAGATTCAAACGGTCCGCTGGGGGCTTTGGTCTTTAAAATCATGGTTGACCCCTTTGTGGGGAAAGTGGCATTTGTCCGGGTGTATTCGGGTGGATTGAAGAAGGGAAGCTACGTTTTGAACGTGAATAAGAATCAGGTAGAAAGGGTTTCGAGGTTGCTCTTCATGCACGCGAACCGTCGAGAGGACGCGGATGAGATCGTAGCAGGTGATATCGCGGCGCTGGTGGGACCTCGAAATACTGTGACAGGAGAGACCTTAGCTTCGAAGGGAATGCCCCTGCTTTTAGAGAAGATGGAATTTCCAGAACCAGTAATTTCGGTGGCGGTGGAGCCGTTCTCTCGGGATGACGAGCCGAAATTGGTAAAGGCGTTGAACGCATTAGCTGAAGAAGACCCCACAATCAAGGTCTACGTGGATGAAGACAGTGGAGAAACAATACTCTCTGGCATGGGGGAACTTCACTTAGAGGTGATCACGGAACGGATCCGTAGAGAGTTTGGTGTGCGGTTTAGAGTTGGGCACCCGCAGGTATCTTATCGTGAGACCATCACCGAAACAGTGGAGGTAGAAGGCAAGTATATTCGACAGACCGGAGGGAGAGGTCAGTATGGACACGTCGTCATGCGTTTCGAGCCGATATCTGAAGAAGAGGACATCAACTTCGATTTTGTCAATAAAACCGTGGGAGGTGTCATACCCAAACAATTCATTCCCGCTGTGGAAAGTGGCGTGAAGGAAGCCATGATGAGTGGTCCCATCGCGGGGTACCCCATGGTCAAAATAAGAGCCGTTTTGCTGGATGGTTCTTACCACGAAGTGGACAGCTCTGAGATAGCGTTCAAAATAGCCGCCAGCATGGCCTTTCAAAAGGCGACTAAACAAGCTAAGCCGATACTGTTGGAGCCCATCATGAAATTGGAGATCGTTACTCCAGAAGAATACATGGGAGACGTCATAGCCGATTTGAACACGCGGCGGTCCAAGATAGAGGCCTTCGAAACGCGAGGTAACTTAAGGGTAATACATGCCTACACACCTTTGGCTGAGCTATTCGGCTATGCGACGGTACTGCGGTCGCTCAGTCAGGGAAGGGCAGTTCATACAGCGCAGTTTTCGCATTATCAGGAGGTACCTGCAAAGGTAATGGAAAACGTTTTGAGAAAAGTCGTGTGAAAATGCCAATATACACGGTGAGGAGGGAGAAGGAATGGGCAAGGAGAAATTTGTAAGAACCAAACCACACCTCAACATCGGAACGATCGGACACATCGACCATGGAAAATCTACACTCACAGCAGCTATAACAAAGGCGCTCTCGTTCAAGGGAATGGCTAACTACGTACCCTTTGAGGAAATCGACAAAGCACCTGAAGAAAAGACGAGAGGTATCACCATCCAGGTAACCCACGTCGAGTACGAAACGGAGAAACGTCACTATGCGCACATTGACTGTCCTGGACACGCTGACTACATAAAGAACATGATCACCGGTGCAGCGCAGATGGACGGAGCTATTCTCGTTGTGGCTGCAACGGACGGCGTCATGCCTCAAACTCGTGAACACGTACTACTCGCCAGACAGGTTAACGTTCCTTACATCGTAACGTTCATCAACAAAGTGGATGCCGTAGACGATGAAGAGCTCGTTGACTTGGTCGAAATGGAAGTTCGCGATCTGCTCAACAAGTACGGCTTCCCTGGGGACGACGCCCCCGTTGTAAAAGGCTCGGCCCTCAAAGCAGTGGAGGCCGGAAACGCTGACGACCCATGGGTGCAGAAGATTTATGAACTCATGGATGCCGTGGATGAGTACATTCCTGAGCCCGCTCGTGAGACAGACAAGCCGTTCTTGATGCCCATTGAGGACATCTTTTCCATCACTGGGCGCGGTACGGTCGTCACCGGAAGAGTCGAACGTGGCGTCATCAAGCCGGGAGACGAGGTAGAGATTGTTGGGCTGAGGCCCACCAGAAAGACTGTCGTCACCAGTGTTGAAATGTTCAGGAAAGAGCTTGATGAAGGTATCGCCGGCGACAACGTTGGTTGTCTTCTCAGAGGGGTGGACAAGGATGAAGTCGAAAGAGGACAAGTACTCGCCAAACCCGGTACTATCACTCCGCACACTCACTTCAAGGCGAATATCTACGTTCTGAAGAAAGAAGAAGGAGGGCGCCATACACCATTTGTGAAGGGATACAGACCGCAGTTCTACATTAGAACAGCGGACGTCACCGGTGAAATTGCCGACCTTCCCGCTGGTGTCGAGATGGTCATGCCCGGCGACAACATCGAGATGACGGTAAAACTGATCAAGCCTGTGGCTATTGAAAAGGGTATGAGATTCGCCGTACGTGAAGGTGGCCGCACTGTTGGTGCAGGAG
>QNAP01000152.1 GCA_003641795.1 Thermotogae bacterium
GTCGAAAAAGGCAGAGTTTCTAGAATCTGAGGATGAGTACTCAAGCACAATTGAAGAGGTGAAGAAACAAGAAGAAGGATGCGAGAAGCTGATCACACGGGTAGCGAAGTTGTTCGATTTTTTAGAACCACTGGAAACGGCTCGCATGAGGAAAGTGGACATAGATTTCTATCTGGAAACCTTGAGAAACTGGACGAACGAGTTCATACAGCGGGTGGATTTTGTCCAGCACGAACGCGAAGATCTCGTTGCAGAACGTTCAGCCCTTCGCCGCTTTCAAGATACTTTGGACGCTTTAGAAATCACCCTAAAGGTAGCGAGCATCGAACGCATAACCCTCGACGAGTTCATGACTTTCCTGCAAACGCTTCTTCAAACCGAGAATTACAAACCGAGTCCGGATTTTGCCAACACGGTGGAGATCCTCACCCTCGAGAACGCACGTTTCAAACATGTGAAGTACAAGATATTCGCTGACTTTGTGGATGGAGTTTATCCAGCCGTTCGTTACAATCCCCTGTATCCGCTCCAAGAAGGTGTAGAGAGCTTCAATTACTACCGTCAAAAGGCTCGTGAGCAAGAGGAAAATTTCTATACCTCCTTGAGGAGTTGCGAGAAGGTCATTCTTGCCGTTCCCATCGCCACTCGTGAGGGAGAACCCTTGACACCATCCTTCTGGCTGCGGCGACTTTTACCTGATAGAACGTACATGAACCGTGAGGAGAGCGGGGAAAAGAAGGTGAACGGTTCCATCCTTCTTCACCCTATGAGCGTAAAAGAACTCGAAACCATCGTCAACTGGGCGTGTGCACAAAAGAGAGAGGTGAACATCGACAACATCGAAGGCCCTTGGTCGTACCTTTTGGCATCCTCTTTAAGGAACGAGGATAGCTCTTTAGACTACCGTTTGGAGCAGGTCGAACTTCTCAGGGAAATCCTACCAAAATCCATCAGCCACACACGGATTCAAGACTATAGGAAATGTCCCTTCAAGTTCTTCCTCAAGTACGTGATGGGGTTGAGCGAGCCGTGGGACGAGACCTACGATCTCTCTCCTTTAGAGCTCGGCTCCATCTATCACAGAGTTCTCAAATTGATTTATGAATGGGCAGAAAAGACGGGAAGGAAACTCGAGTTGCCATTGCAAGAAGAGAAGGTTCGAGAACTGGTCGGTAATGCCATCGAAGAATTTGCCAGTGAGCACAGAATCAGGGGACATAGCGTCGTTCGTAACTACCTTAAGGAAAAGATCACCAACATTATCGTCGACTACCTAAAAGCGGAATCCGAAAGTGACAAGTCTTTTGTCGGAATCAAAACACTCACCGAGAAGCCATTCCGGCTTCCTTTGAGAACCCTTGAAGCGTGGCTTCCAAAAACATCAGAAAAGTATGGGGACTTCGAGATAGTGGGGCGGATAGATCGTATAGACCTTTTCGAAGAATGTTCCGGCGAAGATTATCCTCAAGTGGTCGTCTCCGATTACAAGAGAAGCGGCAATTCAGCAAGTTGGGAACAACTGGAACTTTACGTGCTGGCGTTGACGGGCTTGGACGATTCCCAAGTTCCTCATGCAGAGCACATTCGCGCCCTTTATCGGGTGGTTGAAGGCAAAGGAAAGAAGAGATTTCCGAAGCAGATAGACTTTTCACTGGAAGATGGCACCTTTGAAAGGATCGGAGCCAAAAAAGAGAAGGTTAAAAAGGTGGAAGAAATAGACCAAGAACTTCTTCGAACTCTGGACGGAATCTTCGAGAGTGCCATCTTCTCTAAAGGTGAGAACTGCTGGACCTGTAGACTCGCCGAGGTATGCAGATCGACACAGTGGAGGATTGAAAGTGAAACCGATATGGGAAGAGTATGATACCAAGACTGATCTCTTCATCTCGGCAGGTGCGGGTACCGGCAAAACCCACACCATTTCAGCTGTTTACGTCTCCCTTTTCGATCGAGCCTTCCGACGTGGTAGGAAGCTCGGAGTAGAAAACGTGGTGACCATAACCTTCACACGGAAAGCCGCCCGAGAGATGAAGAAGAAAATCGTGGAGATGATCGAGGAACGTGTGAGCGACAGCAACACTGATATTTGGAACCAGCTCCTCTCTTCCATGATTTTCGCCTGGATCAGCACCATCGATTCCTTCGCAAACCGGATCCTCACAGAATCTGGGCTCCTGGTTGGAGTGGATCCGGGGTTCAAAGTCGCTTCGGAATCACGAATGAGATACAGCCTCAACCGTGCTGTACTCTGGACACTCTCTGAAAACCTGGAGCTGGCAGAGCCACTTCTCAAATTCTACACTGTCGACCAAATAGTGAACAAACTGATAGACGCGCTTGCCCGTCACCGCTACAACCTTCAAAGCTCCAGAGTCATCACCCGTGTCGATTTAGACATTCCCCTTCACGCAGATCGAGAAGAAGGAGAGCTTTTGAAGAAAGCAACCGAGAATTTTTATGAACTCTTCCAGCTTGCCTACGATGCCTATCTTCAAGAGCTAGAAAGAGAGAAGCTGATGGACTTCACCGAGGTCCTCATGAAGCTGAGACGCGTCTTGAGGGCCCCTGAAAATGAATGGTTAAGAGAGCGCTACAAGCAACAGTTCAGATACATCATCGTGGACGAGTTTCAAGATACTAACTTTCTCCAAAAAGAGATCATAGACCTGCTCAAAGGGACAGATACCAGGGTTATATACGTGGGTGACGCCAAACAGTCCATCTACCGATTCCGTGGGGCAGAGGTAGAGGTCTTTTCTCAAGCGGCGAAGGAAATAGAAGAAAATGGCGGCAGGGTCTACCAGCTTTCTGTGAATTTCAGGAGTCATCCTAAGATAGTGGAGTTCAACAATCGTCTCTTCAAGCGCATTTTCACAGGAGGAAAGGACTACGCCCCATCTTACAGCGAGCTGGAACCACTTCGATTGGCGAACGCCACCGATTCACAGTCACGCGTGAAGTTGTTAGTGGCAGACGATGAAAGAGGAGAGGCTAAAGCAGTGGCGAGATTCATTGAAAGTATTGTGGGAAATGAGTTCGAGTTTTCCAAACGTGAAAAGGATGGTGATGAGATAACCCTGGTTGCTGAGAAGCGTCCTGTCAGATATTCGGACATAGCGGTTCTCTTTCGCAGAGGTAAGGGTGTGATACCATCGTACTCCCGCGTTTTCGAAGAACACGGTATCCCCTACTACGTGGTGGGGGAAACGGGGTTCTTCGATCTACCCGAGATATCAGGGTTGCTCTCTTTCTTGAAACTGCTCAGTAACCCATTGGACAATGCTGCTATGGTTTCAACGCTGCTGTCTCCAGTGGTGGGACTCGACCTCGACGATCTTCTACAATTGAAGAAAGCCGCGAAGTCCTCTACTATAGGATCATCTTTTTTCTACGGTCTCGACGATGTGGAATTTGACGAGGCTCGAGGAAGGCGTTTCGAACTGTTCAAGAAGATGCTTCACAAGTACATCCCCTTGAAGGCAATGATGAAGCCCAGTGAGCTGTTGGAAGCCGTGGTGGATGAGTTGAATTACGAATCGCATCTTGCCCGCTTCGATCCGTCTGGCCGACGAGTGGCAAACTTGAGAAAGCTTCTCTCCACCGCCAAGGGTCTGGACGAAGCTGGGATCTCTTTAAGAGAGTTGATGCGAAGACTCAGACATTTCGGCCCCGAAGACGAAGAACAAGCATCTTTGGAGAGCGAAGAAACTGATGCGGTGCAGATGATGACCGTTCATAAGGCGAAAGGCTTGGAGTTTCCTATCGTGATAGTTGTCGACACTTCATGGTCGGTGAAAGAACCCCGGAAAGAAATTGTCTTCTATCGCGAGGTGGAGAACGAAACAGCCTTCTTGCTTTCTCCAAGAAGTATCACCGAAGGTGCGGAAAATGACGATACGGTTCTTGGTAAGGTGCTGCGGGAAGATAGAGAGCGCAATGTTGAAGAGGAGAAGAGGACACTCTACGTTGCTCTCACCAGAGCCGTGGATTTGGTGGTGGTTACTTTTGCTCTCAAATCAAGAAAAAACAGAAACAACAGGGTTTATTGGCGCGATTTACTAACTCGACACTTCCTCGTCTGTGACGGAGAGGGAGTTGAACTTGACGGCGAATTCGAAGACTTGGTAGAGATAATAACCTCACCTTTCTCCATTGAGGTCGATTCGACAACCTCGCAGCAAGAGTTGTCACCTCTACCCATCTCCACGGTGTACACGAAAAGCTTAGAAGACAGGTCTTACAAGGAGTATATCGCTCCCACTACTTTGACATCTACAATCACGCAGAGAGCCTTGATCACCGATGTGGAACTCCTTGAAAAAGAAGAAACAACGGATCGGAGAGATCTTGGTATCCTGGCCCACGAAGTGCTGGAAGCTGTGGGTAACGGAACGACGCTCAAGAGCTTGATGAACGCAAGGCCAGCTTTTGTTGACTCTCTCAGGTTCGATGACGAAGACTTAAAACAACTTTGGTCAGTCCTCTCAGTCCTGGAAAAACACGAATTGGTGAAAGAAATGGAGTTTTCTCACTGTCTCAACGAATTCGAATTGGCCAAACCTTTTGGAAGGCACATTCTATACGGAAAACTCGACAAGCTTGTGGAAACTCCTAAAGGTTGGAAGATAGTGGATTTCAAGTTCGCCAGTTCTACCTCACATTCAGAAAAGTACGAGTTTCAGA
>QNAP01000153.1 GCA_003641795.1 Thermotogae bacterium
CCCATGCGAAGATTCAGCGTCCTGCTTCAGCTTCGCTCTCAACCGCATCCGTGCGGCTTCGAGGTCGTTTTGTATGGATGCTCACTCGGCGCTCGTGAGGCTGTGTGATCGTGTGGGATTCTAAGGGGATAGAGAGAAAAACTCGCTACATCCGTGTGGCTCGGTACCCGTTTGTATGATTGTTCACTTAAGCACTACGGAGCACGAGTACTCTGCAATGTGAATTTGGGGGCAAAATGAAAGAACTCACGCGGCGTCACGGGCGCCGTGTGAGCGTGGAAAATTCGTCACCATTATGTTGTCAGTTATCTTGCTTTTTCTCAGGTAGTAAATATCTGTGTGTCATGTGTCTTTCAGAACTTCCTGCCATCAAGGGTGATTTCAAGAGCCAGGGTTTCGAAGCCGGAAAATCCTGTCAGATTTACGTCAACACGTAAGTTAGAAAATATGAGACCGGCGCCGAAGAAGGTCTCGTAGTGGTCGTATCCTTCTTCCTCCTTGACAGCGAAGATTCCGGCACGGAGCACGATAGCCGGCCGGACGATGCCCTCGGCGACTATACCCACTCGTTCCCGGGCAGTGTCAAGGCTTTCTGTCCGCTCGTAGACTCCGGCAATCATCGTTGGAAGCTTCTGATACTCTGTCTTCGAGTAATATTTGGAGACCGGCTTTTCATAAGCATGGTTGATCGCAAGCGTTAGTCCTACGAGAGCGGCAAGAGAGGTTTCACCTTTAGGTCTGTCATCGCTGTAGCTGGCTGAAAGCAGGAGAGCTTCGCCCAAATGGAGCCTAGCAACGGCATCAAGCCTGTACTCTTCAGCATCGAGTCTGGATTTTATCTCGTCGGAGATCATATCAGTTTTCAGTGCCACATGAGGGAAGGTAATCTTACCGAGCAGGAATAGCTCTTTCGATGCGATTCCACCGTCTACAGCTACGTTCCCTGCTTCGAAAGATGACGAGGCGATACTGATCCCAACGCCAAGCCTTCCCCACGCCAGCCCAGCACCCGCGATGTAGAGCGTGCCACTAGCATCCTTAGAGATGCCGCCGACGAGATTCACAAAACCTAAGTTCAAACCCGCAAACCCAAGATGGTTCCCATCAGTGTAGCAGTATCCTGCAGCGAGTCCTCCCTGACTCATGGTGGTAACGTAGTAAAGGTCATCAATGTCGGGGACGAGCCAACTGGCGGGCCTCATACCCATTCCTTCAAAACGCTCACCCATGGCTAAAAGCGAGGCAGACACTACAACTGTGAATACCAGTATACTGAGGAACGCTTTTCTCAACACCGCACGCACCTCCTTCTCGCTTGGTTTCCTTTATATCAGACTTCCCCGTTGTTTAGAAAGTTCGATGCCCGAAGGCTTGGCTCGCGTTCCCAAAGCGATAACCCTCATGACTACGCCCATGAGAAACGCGAAACTGAGCGTGGAGGAACCGCCGTAGCTCACAAAGGGGAGCGGGATACCGGTGACTGGCAACAGTCCCATGTTCATGCCCGCGTTTTCAAAGACGTGGAAAAAGAGTAATATCGCGATGCCGAGAATGATCATTTCATCTTCTAATGATCGTGAAAGTTTCAACGCACGCAGGAGCAGAGAAAAGATGAGAGCGTAGATTCCAAGAATTATGGCGATCCCCAAAAATCCCCACTGCTCACCAAGGGCAGAGAAAATGAAATCGGTCTGAGCCATGGGGACATAGCCTCTACGGCTCATCTCCCCTCCAAGGCCTTTTCCAAACAAACCCCCAGAACCGATGGCCCTCATGGACTGGATCACATTGTAGGCGGCACCTTGTGCATAACGTGAAGGATTGAAAAATGCGAGGATCCGTTCTCGCTGGTAATCTTGGAGTACCTTGAAAAACACCAGTGGAAAACTCGCTGCTGAGATACCCGCCACCCAAAGCAACAATTTGTCGAAATTGCCACTCGCAAAGACCAGGATCATCCACAGCCCCAGAAACATCGCCGCAGTGCCCAGATCGGGTTCCAGAGCGATCAATAAGGCCAACAACAGGGTCAAAATACCAGACTTCAAAAACGAACGGAGATTCCTCTTTGTGAGCCAGTATGGTACGGAGAGAAGAAACCCCACCTTAGCTATCTCCGAAGGTTGCACCGAAAAGTATTTGAATCGGAACCAGCGCCGAGCCCCGTTGACTTCGGGACCGAAAAAGAGCACCAAAACCAGGCCGGCAACGGAGGCCCAAAGGATGTAGCTGCCGACGTATTTGAAATCCCGTATTTCGAGGAAGTTCAAGAGTATGATTATAGCGAGCCCAATGGCATTCCATAGAATCTGCTTGAACACCACGGAAGGTGCTGCCACTCCACTCAAAGTCACAATGCCCCAGATCATCAATCCCACGACGCTTATGTAAAGCCCCAGCTCTTCAAGACGTCCTGATCTCATGGGAAGACTCCTTTAGCCTCACTTTAGTTCTACACATAGAACAGACCTTGGAAGTGGTGGGATAACCGCACTCACTACAGGAAAGAAGCTGGAGACTTTTGGCAGATCCAAAAGGTCTTCTTTGGAGAAACGTATGAAGGAACCGGTGCTTTGTTCCCGGATGGTGCACTTCCAGTTGGTTCAAGGCACTCTTGTACTCCAAGGACGTGGCCCCTCGCGAGAGTGGACACTCTTCTTCCACGTATTTGATGGAGCGAAGTACAGCGTAAGCAGCGACTTCTCTCTCTGTAAGATAGATCAAAGGTTTAACCTTTCTGAGAAGGTTCTCGTGCGTGCTTTCGAGAACAGGGTACTGCCTTCTCAGATACTCTTCCTGCCAGGTGAGGAGGTTCCCCAGCAATGTGGCCGATTCATCATCTAAATTATGGCCTGTAACGAGGACGTCGTACCCTTTTTCAACACCTACCCGATTCATCACGTAGCGCTTCAAGAGCCCACAGAGGGAGCAGGGACTTCTCCTCAGTCTTTGTGACGCCTTTGGGACGGTATACCCTTCCAAGAAATCCTCCGCCTCAACGATGATCAACCGAAATTTGTGTTCCATTGCAAATTCCTCAGTTATCTTCCGTGATCGGATCGAGTATTCTCCGATGCCCAAGTCGATATGAAGCCCATCGACGTGATATCCTAAACGTACCAACGCATCCCAAAGAGATAGGCTGTCTTTACCACCTGAAACGGCGATCAACAACTTGTCGCTTTGTCCGAAGAGACGGTATTCCTTGATAGCTTTTTTAACACGTTTGAGAAAGAATTCGTCGAAATGCTCTTCGCACAATGCGAGATTGTGCTGGCGGAGTTTTATGACTGCCTTCTGACCGCAAATTCTGCACTTCAAATCAGTTCCCTCCGGACGACTTGTCCGAACCTCCAACGGGAAGCGGTTCATAGGGACTTTCAGCGAACATGGTGTCACGCGGAGGAAGAACTGCCAAAGGATCGCGAAGCCGTCCCGAAATTTTCACTTCAAAGTGTAGATGTGGACCTGTGCTGACACCGGTGTTTCCCACTCTTCCGATCAAAGAACCACGTTTCACCAACTGACCCGGGTATACACAGATTCTACTCAGATGACCGTAAGCGGTAGTATAACGTCCGCTCGATATTTTCACCATATACCCATATCCTCCATTATAGCCCGCAAACACGACGATCCCATCGATAGCTGCCAGTACAGGGCTTCCTTCTTCAGCGGCGATGTCTATTCCGGTGTGGAAACTTTCCTTCCCCGTGATAGGGTGGACTCGCATGCCGAACGCAGAGCTGATAGTTCCGTACAAGGGCCAGGCTATGTTGGATGTGGCATTCAAGAGACTACCTATCTTATTCCAGGGTATGTAAAGAACGTCGCCTGGATGAATGATGGGAGACACGATACCGTTTGCCTTAACGATATCACCGAGCTTTAATGAATAAAGATGTGCGATCTTCCAAAGAGTCTCCCCCTCTTTCACGACGTGCTTTACCACGTTCTCCTTTGGCAAGACGAGATGTTCACCTACTCTGATGGTCAAATTCTCGGTGAGGCGAGGATTCCAATCCATCAAAACTGATGGTGATATGTCGAAGGCTCTCGCGATTTTGACCACACTATCTCCGGGCTGGACCGTGTAGTTAACGATTTCCACTGCCAGCAAACCGAAACAAACAAGAAAAAGGTAGAAAAACAGGAATACGAGCTTTTTCATCGTGTTCACCTCTTGAAACTTGAACCCTGGAAATTCTACCACATACACTAAAATACTACTAAGGTTTGACCCACTCTCTATCCTCCCAAAGGAGATGGGATCCTTACTGGCTCAAGGCCAGCTTTCACGGGCTCAATCTGTGACCACGTAGCTCTGGTTCAAACCTCATACCTACGGCGGGAGCCAAAGTCGCCACTACTTGGCCACAGCCAAGATACTTTTTGTGAATCTTTATTGCCCCTACCTCATTGCGATGGTATTCAAAACCCCAGCGAGCACTTCTTCTCCACCACCCCAGAATCCTCGCGAGCGCCGAGTGAGCATCTCCTACCCTCCCCCTTGATTTCACATTGCAGAATGCTTGTCTTGCGAAGCGCCGATGCGAGCACTCTCCTCCCCACTTCAGAATCCCACACGATCACACAGCCTCACGAGCGCCGAGTGAGCATCTGTACAAAACGACCTCGAAGCCGCACGGATGCGGATGAGA
>QNAP01000154.1 GCA_003641795.1 Thermotogae bacterium
CTTCGAGCTTTTGGTTTCGTAAAGTAAAAAAGTCTTTGCGCGAATGATTATCCTCTTTATAGGAAACACCAAAAAGAAGCTCTAAGCTGTTATCCTCTTTCGGAATCCAGGGAATCTTCACAAAGTAAGCCGTATTTCTAGCCGAGAAGGTACTGTAAAGGTTTGCATTTTGAGCGCTCGTAGAAGATAACCGTTCGCGCACCTTTCTTGTAACCCAGTACCTGTATCTTGGTTTGGCGTTGAAAGTCTCAAAATACTTGTCCATCAATATATCATCTTCGCTCAACTTAAACAGCGAAGTGAGTAATGGGGTCTTTGGAAAATCAATGAACATACGAAGATCGCGCCAAGTCATAAAAAGTTTCGTATCTTGTGCTTGAAACGCGACCTCCGCTTCTTTCTTCCAATGATAGGGAATCCCCTGTGGAGAAAAGAGAAGAGCTCCAGTCAAAAAGACCTCAAGTTCTCCCGAAGACATAACTCCATCGCCACTTGCTTCCAATCGAAGCGCGATCTGATCACCACTCACAATCACTCGCTGATCTAAGAAAATACGCACCTCTGGTATGAAAAAATGAGCATGCCACTCCATGGCACTCTCTTCAAATTCCAGCGGTTCTATCTCCAACTTCTTTCCGCGCTTGTAAAGATCGATTTCAAACAATGGTTGAAACTGCACCATGGAAGATACGAAAACGGAGGGGACACCCAAATGGACGCTTTCACTTCCCTTTGTCAAGGCGACAAGGTTGCCAAACTGTTGGGGAATGCCTGACAGTTCTTTTCGATCATTGATCATGCGATCACCTCGCCTTCTTCAAAGGGCACTATGGCATATCTCTCGAATCGCAAATACACAGGCATATCCAACGTTACCGACGGATCTTCGAGCGTTTCCAGCAATATTTCGACATCTTTGGAAACAGAAACAACAATCCGTTTCAAACCGCCCAGAAAACTGACGTCCTTCACAATGCCTTTACAGTGCCATGTTTCGTCTTCTGAAGCAAATCTCACGTCTTCGGGCCTCACAACCACTACCACTTCACCTTCGCGAACACCTGCTCCAGAGCCAGCGTTCACCTTCAAAGGTTGAAAACCTTCAACCTGAACTACATCGTTCACCAAGTGACCTCGCAAGTAATTGGCTTTTCCAACGAAATCCGCCACAAAAAGGTTAACAGGATGTTTGTAGATTTCATCCGGTCTTCCTATCTGCTGAACTTTTCCGTTTTTCAGCACCACAACTCTAACCGAAATGTCGAAAGCCTCTTTTTGATCATGGGTAACATATATCGCGGTTATCGACAGCTGTTTTTGTATACGCCTTATCTCTTTTCGCAACGAAACTCGGAGCTTTGCATCTAAGTTGGATAGCGGCTCATCTAACAGCAATAAAGGGGGATTTATAACCAACGCCCTTGCGAGAGCAACCCTCTGCTGCATACCACCACTCAGTTCGCCAGGATATTTGTCCTCGATGTTTGGGAGCCCCACCAGCTCCAAGACACGTTCAACAGCTTCACGTATTTCCGAACGGCTCAATTTACGAAGTTTGAGACCATAAGCCACATTGTCAAAGACGGTCATGTTTGGCCAAAGAGCATAATTTTGAAAGACAAAACCAACATTTCTTTCCCACGGCGGCAAATTTGTAACATCCACTTCATTGAAGTAGACGCTTCCCCTGTCAGGTCGGACAAATCCACCTATTATCCTCAGAAGAGTCGTCTTCCCACATCCAGAAGGGCCCAACAAAGTCAGAAATTCACCTTTTTTAATCTTCACTGAGACACTATCAACAGCCTGGACACTTCCATATGTCTTGGTTATATCGACCAACTTAACAGTCACACTTCCCTTGATCTCAGAAATTTGCAAGTTCCTGCCCTCCCCTAACTTTGCGAGTACGAATAGTAAGGTAATAAAGCGGGATATAAAGCAACATCATAAGAATAACGGTCATTGCACTTGCGACACCATAATCAGCACCTGCTCTCATTGCGTTTTCGAAGATGACGGCCGTCATAGGGCGCCAAGGAGGCTTGTAAAGAACAACAGTGGCACTCACTTCGGTCATGATTTGAAGGAACGTGAGCGTTGCGCCACTCACAAGACCACCAGCGATCAACTTTAAAGTAATCGAAGTAAACGTTCTTATGGGCTTAGCACCCAAACTCATAGCGGCTTCTTCCAAAGCAGGATGAACCTGGTACAGATTGGATTCAACCGCTTTCACGGAATAAGGCAACTTTCTCACAAAGTACGCTATCACTAATATGATCCATGTGCCCGTCAACTGAAGAGGAGGTGAATTGAAAAGCAGTATCAATCCTATCGCCAAAACCGTTCCTGGAATTATGTAAGGTACCATAATTAAAATGTTCAACGCATCCGTAATGAAAACATACCGCTTTCTTACTATGACATACGCTATCCCAACACCAACAGCTATTGCTATCACACTGGCTATCGTTCCGATGAAAAACGTGATGCCAATAGTGTAACTTTCTCTCGTGAACGCTCGCAAGTAATTAGCCAGTGTGAATTGCGTGGTTACAATACCGGCGGTCCATTTGAGAAAAGAGGTGATAAGAACCGTTATATGAGGAACGAAAGCCATAGTCAACACGAGGGATGTGAAACATCCCATCATCAATTTGAGAGAACGCCATGGCTTAACTAAAAGTGCACGATATGCTGAAACAGATGCGAAGCTTTTTAAAGCTAAATATATGCGCTGAGCTGTGAGACTCAAACTCGCTATTAGTATCATCACAACACTTCCAACACTCGCTATGGTCGGATTTGCCCCCACTTCGTTCATGAATTCGTTGTATACGAGAACTGGCAGAACCTTCATATCCGGAGAAAGGATGTAGGGAGTCCCAAAATCCACAAAGGCGGTCATGGCTGCCATGTACAAACCCGTCAGGATTCCCGGCATAGCCAAAGGCACTTCAATCCTCCAAAAGGTCCGCCACCTATTGGCTCCTAAACTCATCGAAACCTCTTTCAAGGACGGATCTATCGAAGTGAAAGCATCATAAGAGATCAAAAAAACCAGAGGAAAAGTGAGCCAAGTAATCACCCAGATGACCCCGTGCACGCCCACTATAGAAAAATCGAGGTGAAGCAAACGAGTGAAAACACCGTATTTGCCCAAAAGAATGCGCCAAGCGTAAGCTCCAAGAAACGGAGGTGAGATGGAAGCCAAAGTGGTGAGCGAAATTACGGTGCTTCTCATGGGAAGATCGTACTTTGAATAAAAGTAGGCTAAAGATACTCCCAAAAGGGTCGCGAAAATCGACGTCATCAAAGTGACGATCAGGCTGTTGCGTACCGCCAAGACGTAACTTCTTCTCGAGAAAAATCTCGTGTAATTACTGGGAGAGAAAGTCAAGGAAGAATCTTTGAAGCCCAAATAAGCCCCCGGAGTGTACGTTATATAAAAGCTCCTCTCGTCTATTCTTTCACATTGGAGTGGCCGAAATTCCTGTTGCTTCCTACTTCCAAACAAGCCTGCCGAAAAAGTAAAAGTGCTCATCACTTCCTGCTTTATCTGAATAACCACGTCTCCAATAGTGAGTTCCAAATCCGAAGGACTTATCGATTCCGCCGAAAAAGTATCTTGTTCGACCAGATCAACCTTCAGTTTACCCGGTTCCACGTTGATAATGCGAAAAAATTCTCTGCCTTTCCGTGTCACGACTAACTTTCCGATCCCATCCTTGACAACATCGTAAATCCCCTTAATAGTTTCAGGGGCAGCATTCACCTTCCCTTCAGCTTTTGTTGCAAGCTGGAAACCGCCGCTCTCAGAGGTAAGCGATGCCATCACAACGCGAGCCGCGGGTACGACCATGAGATATACTAGAACCAGCAATACTATGGCACTGAAGACGATCCAAGGGTCTTTTAACTTATTCAAAAACCTCATCGCAATCCCCCGAAAGACGCCGGCCTCAACAGCCGGCGCCCGAAAAACTTTCATTTGCCAAGTTCTTCGAGGAGCTTGTTAAACTTACTGACCACCACTTCACGAGATTCGCTTTGTGTGTAAAGATTCAATTCCCCAAGAGGCGGCAATTCACCTGGAGGTGCAACGTCCTTCCTCACGGAACGTCTCTTTATGATGGAGGATACAAGTTCATGAGCTTCTTTGGTCCCCAAGAAGCTTATGAAGATCTTGGCCAGCTCAGAGTGAGGAGCTCCCTTCACCAAACCGTAAGCATCCACTTGCACTGTACACACATCTTTGGGATACACGATTTTCACCGGAAGACCAGCGAGTTCCCATTTTATTCCAAGATCTTCATTAATCCAACCCACAGGAGCCTCACCATCTTTTATGGCACTGAACATCGCATCGGAACCCGGGGTCACCATTGCATACTTAAGCAGTTCTCGAATAAAATTCCAAGAGTAAGCACTCGTGATTCCCGAAACGATGGTCCATCCCGTGCTCGATTTGCTGGGGTCTGCGAGAGCTATGCCACCCATTTTGGCCCATTCTTCTCCCTTGGCAATGAGCTTGATGATGGTATCCACCTGATCTTCCTCTTTCACAAGGTTAGTGTTGTACATAAGAGGTTGTGCGAATATCGAAAACGGTTGCCAGATATTGTTGGGATCCGAGATGACAAAGTTAGCCC
>QNAP01000155.1 GCA_003641795.1 Thermotogae bacterium
ATACGGACTCGGCGCTCGTGAGGCTGGGTGATCGTGTGGGATTCTGAAATAATGGGAGAAAAGTGTTCGCATCGGCCTTCGCAAGACAAGCATTCTGCAATGTGAAATCAGAGAAGAAGGCAAAGAGGGCCGTTCAGCGACCGTGGATTGCCAGAATCCATCTCTACCTTTGCCATTGTTGAATTGTCTACAGCGGCTGTTGTTACCATCCAGTTCTGAATCGATACGAGATGCTGCATAGCTTCAATAAGATGGAGAATTTCAAGCTGTCCTTGTCGTAATAAGCCTTTTTCTTCTACCTCTGCCTTGTTTGTTAATGGAGTTAGAAGGCAAAAGTTTGTCCAACTGATCAATGATCTTTACAATGTCGCTTTTTGAAAGTTACTATGGTGCCATTCATCTGGGCTTTCTCTCTTGTTTTGAGATATTTCAATGGTACCATCATTATTGAATGTGGGAGGCCCGCTTTTTTCGTGACACCCTATATATAATATAACCAATCATGATCCCTGGAGGTGTTTTGGTGAATCTCAGAGACATTATCAAAGAGAGAGTTCTTATTCTCGACGGCGCCTACGGGACTGAGTTTTATAGACGCGGATACAAGGGCGAAGTCCCTGTAGATGTCCTCAACATTGAAAATCCTCAGATGGTACTGCAGCTCCAAAGGGAATATGTAGAAGCGGGCGCAGATCTCTTGTTGACCAACACCTTCAACTCCAACCCGTTAAAGATGAGAAGATTCGGATTTTCGGCTTCCGACGTTGAAAAACTGATAAAGACAGGAGTGAAGAACGCTCAGAGAGCTTCAGCTGGGAAATCTTTTGTCCTTGGTGATATCGGCCCCACAGGGGAGTTTCTTGAACCTGTTGGGCGAGCTACTTACGGTGAGATCTACGACGCTTTTCTCTTCCAGGCGAAGGTGTTGATCGAAAGCGGTGTAGACGGGATAATACTGGAAACTTTCAGCGACATCCTCGAATTGAAAATCGCTGCCAGGGCCGTGAGACAGGTTTCTTCTGACATCTTCCTCATTGCTCATCTCACCTTTGATGAGCAGGGAAGAACGCTGACGGGAAGTGACCCTGCAGTCCTCGCGGTGGTTTTCCAAGACCTTCCAGTAGATGCCCTTGGGATAAACTGCCAGCTGGTGCCAGAAAAGCTCCTCCCGGTTTTTCAAGAGCTGGCGAGACAAACGAAGAAATTTCTCGTGGTGGAACCGGAAGGTGGGAGTAAAGGTTTTATCGTTTCTCCTGAAGAATTTGCAAGTTTTGCAGAATCTTTCTGGGAAGTTGGAGCTAACGTGATTGGGGGATGCTGTGGTACAACTCCCGAACACATACGGGCGTTGAAGTTGCACCTTGGAGAGAGGCGTCCCATTGCCGGAGAACAGGAAACATCTTCGGCGATCGCCGTGGCTGGCGTTCAAAACGTTTTGGTGTTATCCCACCCTCTTTCAATCGGAGAGCGGTTCAATCCGTCAGGGAAGAAAAGGCTGAGAAAAGCCATTGAAGAGCAAGATGTGAAATATTCTTTGGAACTGCTCCGCAAGCAACTCGACGCTGGCGCAGATCTCCTCGATGTTAACTTTGGAGTGGAACAGCTCGTGAATCCGGAGTTTGCTCAGCGTGTTGTCTTGAGGGCGAGTTATGAACTAGGCGCAGTACTTTCCATAGATGTCCAAGGAAAAGAGCTATTGGAAAAACTCTTGAAGGTCTATCCGGGACGTGCTATAGTGAACTCCACCACAGCAAAGGGGGAAGACTTAACCACAAAGGCCGAGTTGGTAAAGGAGTACGGAGGTCTTCTTGTTCTCTTACCCATGAGGGATAAGATACCAAAGTCATCGAAGGAAAGATTGAAGATAGCTCTCGATGCGTTAAGGAAGTTAAAGTTCGTTGGAATCGAGAGATCGAGAATCATTCTGGATCCATTGGTTCTGCCTTTGGGAGCCGGAAACGATCCAATGATCACCTTGAATACTCTTGAACTCTTTAAAAAGGAGGGTCTTTGGACCACTGCGGGTGTTTCCAACGTGTCTTTTGGCCTTCCCAACAGGAGCGGGACAAACGCTGCCTTCCTTGCCATGGCCATGCTGAAGGGATTGGACTTGCCCATTATCGATGTTTTGGACGAGAACGTTCTTTCGATCTTTGAAGCCTCGAAGATGATTCTCTATGGGGTCTCTTCGAAGTACAAACTGCGCTCTTTGGAAAGCGATAACAGACTCGCCGAATTGATGATAAAAGGTCGCGAATCTGAAGTCAGTGAGATTGTGAAAAAAGCCCTACAAAAGATGGAACCTTTAGAGGTGGTGGATAAACTTCTGAGACCGGCCATGGAAACAATCGGACAACTTTATGAAGATCGCAAGATATACCTTCCTCATCTCCTTTTAGCTGCCCAGATAGCGAAGAAGGCTTTTGCCCTTCCTTTGAGCATGCTGGAAGATTCTAAGGAAAGTGGAACAACTTTCGTCATCGCTACGGTCAAAGGTGACATACACGATATCGGAAAGGGAATAGTGGCGGCGGTTGTGAGGGGTAGCGGATATCGTGTGGTGGACCTTGGAGTGGACGTGCCCAGTGAAAAGATCGTAGAAACTGTAGAAAAAGAGAAGCCTTTGGCACTCGGGCTCTCGGCCATGATGACGACCACCATAGGGCGAATCGGAGAGGTGATCAGTCTCTTGAAAGAGAAAAAGATCGTAGTCCCGGTTCTCGCTGGAGGTGCTTCCGTGAACGAAAAAGTAGCGGCGAAGATGGGAGTCGATCATTATTGTCGCAATGCGTCCGATGCAGTGAAAGTGCTGGCATCGCTACGTAACAAAATTCAAGAGTGAATCAACGAGCATCCTTGATGCTTCGTCCAGTGCGTTCAAAAGTTTCCTCGCTTTCTGTTCTGTCTCTTCTCTCACCATGATATAGAGTTTCAATTTCGGCTCTGTGCCGGAGGGTCGGACGAAGATTCTGCCCGCCTCGGTTTCCAAAAGCAGTGTCTCGTTGGGAACGACATCGCCAGGGTTTTGAGAGTAGTCTCTGAAAGAACTCAAACGGAAAGATCCAACGCGCTCAGGTGGCCTCTCCCTCAAGCGGTCGTACAAGCGCTTCGCGACGCCTACCGATGTTAGGGAGACGTTGATCAAGCGCTCCATGTAGTATCCAACCTTTCGGTAGAGTTCTTCGAGCCTGTTCAGTACATCACCATATGAAGCCAAACTTGCCAAGAGGCAGGAGGCGATCACCCCGTCTTTATCCTTAACAAAATCCCCGGTCAGATAGCCACAGCTTTCTTCGAAGCCGAAAAGAAACCCTCGATTCCCCTCCATCTCTCGGCGATGGATGAGATCTCCTATGTATTTAAACCCTGTAGGGGTCTGACAAACTTCCACATTATGCTCCTCACACAGTGGGATTACCATGTCTGTGGTCACTATGGTTTTGACCACGTAAGGATTCTCGAGTTTTCGTCTTTTCATGGAAAGATCGGCCAAGAGCACTCCAACCTGATTGCCCGTAAGTCGTTTGGGTTGGCCTTGCTCCATCACCACGAATCCCACGCGGTCGGTGTCGGGGTCTGTGGCGATGCCGTACGACACCCCTTCTTCTCTCATCTTTTTCACCAGTAAACTCAGTGCTTCATCGTCTTCAGGATTGGGAGAAGGAGTGGTGGGGAAACGACCGTCCCACATCGACTGCTCTTCCACAACGCACGCATCCACGCCCATTTTCCTGAGCAAAGTATCCACAATGCCAAAGCCCGTACCGTGAAGGGGTGAATAAGCGAGTTTCGGTTTGTGGCCGAACCCGTACTCTTCCATCAAGGCCATCACGGCTTCTTCGTATGCGTCCTGCACTTCTTTTGGAACAGGTTTTTGTTCTTTCGCTCCTCTTAGAGCAGGAACTTCCCCAATTTGAGAAAGGTGTTGAGAAATCTTTTCAGTGACATCCGGCAAAGCTTGGACACCGTTTGACGTGTAAACCTTGTAACCGTTGTACTCCGGCGGATTGTGACTGGCGGTAATGACCACCCCAGCATCTGCTTCCATATACCTCACAGCAAAGGAAAGAACAGGAGTGGGCATGGGCCTGTCGAAAACGAACACTTTCAATCTATTCTTCGAAAAGACGGAGGCTGCAAGATGTGCAAACTGTTCAGAATTACGTCTCGTGTCATAAGCAATAACGACAGTCGTTCCTCCTTCGTCTGTTAACCATCTGGAGACCGCTTCTGAAACTTGCGCTACCAGGGAATCGTCGAATTCTCCAACTCTCATCCTTCCTCTTATACCACCAGTTCCAAAGAGAATCATGGAATCACCTCCAGGTCAAAGTATACCGCATGGCACATACATAACACACAGATATTTACCAACTGGGAGAAAGCAAGATAACGGTTCGAACTTATCCAACCACATAACGGTGATAAATCCTTCATACTCACACAGCAAGCACTCGCTTTTTCCCTCGTTCACATCCACGAAACGACCCACGCGAAGATTCAGCGTCCTGCTTCAGCTTCGCTCTCATCCGCATCCATGCGGCTTCGAGGTCGTTTTGTATGGATGCTCACTCGGCGCTCGTGAGG
>QNAP01000156.1 GCA_003641795.1 Thermotogae bacterium
CATCCGTGTAGCTCGGTGCCCGTTTGTATGAGTGCTCGCTTCGGCGCTTCGCAAGACAGGCATTCTGCAATGTGAAATTAGAAGGGAGGGGGAAAATACGGACTCGGCGCTCGTGAGGCTGGGTGGTCGTGAGGGATTCTGGGGTGGTAGGGTGAAAGTGCTCGCATCGGCGCTTCGCAAGTCAAGCATTCCGCAATGTGAAATTAAGGGAAAAGGGTAGAAGATACTGACTCAGCGCTCGTGAGGCTATGTGATCGTGTGGGATTCTGGAAAAATGGAGAGAAAAAGCGCTCGCTACATCCGTGTAGCTCGGTGCCCGTTTGTTTGAGTGCTCATTTCGACACTTCGCGAGACAAGCGTTCTGCAATGTGAAATCAGAGAAGAAGGCAAAGAGGACCGTTCAGTGACCGTGGATTAGCAGAATCTATCCCTACCTTTGCCATTGTTGAGTCGTGTACAGCGGCTGTTGTTGCCATCCAATGCCTTGTTTGTTAACGAAGTTGGAAGGCAGAAGCTTGTCCAACTGCTCAACAATCTTTACAATATCGCTTTTTGAAAGTTATTGTGGTACCATCCATTTGTGCTTTCTTTCTTGTTTTGAGATATTTCAATGGTACCGCCATTGAATGTGGGAGGCCCGCCTTTTTCGTGACACCCTATGCGAACGTACAAACTCTTTAGTTCTCTTTGGCTCTATTGAAAAGCACAACACTTAACCAAAAATTGAGTGTACCACATCGATCTTCGCTACGCCGCATTGATGAGCTTGGATAAAAAAGACCTCCACAGAAGCTTTGAAAAGATCAGAAATGGTACGGCAACCAGCACACCCACTACACCGAAGAGGTAAGCGAAAGTCAGCATAGTGACGAGGATGACAAACCAGTTGATCTTCACCTGAGTGCTGGCTATACGAGGAGCAAAGACCCACATCTCGAGCTGGTTCGACAAAACTAAGACTGCCGCAACTTTGATGAGACCCACAACGCCGCCATCGAGAGCACCGGTCATGAAGGCAGGAACTGCGGTGATGATCACCCCGAGAAAGGGTATGAAGTCGGTGACTCCAGCCAACATTCCGAAAAAGCCAGCGTAGGAGATACCAAGGATCAAAAAACCAAAGTACGTGGTGACTCCCACAACGAGGGCTGTCAGCAACTGCCCCGCCACGAACCTTCGGATGGAAAGGTAAACATCGACAAAAAATTCGTCCACGTGCTTTCTTTCAGTGGCAGGAAAGAATCTGGGAAGAAGTGACCTGATTTTGTTTCTCATGTGGGTGAGATACGCGGATGCGACCACCACCAAGATACTGGTGGTGACGATGTCGGGTAGCTTTGTGGCGACGTATCCGATAACATCTTTTAAGAACGAGTAGAAGGTGCTGTACATGGTGGATACAAGATCATCGAAGAAAGACGCCAAAGGGCCACTCAAAGGAAAGATACTTCGCAGATCGAAGCTTTGTACGTTATCGAGCAAAAGCTTACCTTGCCTCAAGCTGAAAGGCACCACAGAGTAAACCAAATAACTGATGACTCCAAACCACAGCAGCGTGGCAAAGATGACACCCCAGCGTCTTTTTATGGACAGATACTTGCAAAGATACTCAGCTATGACGTCAACAACGAGCGAAAAGATCAAAGCGATGGACAAAGCGCCGAAGACCACTGGCACCGCCTTCAACATGACCAGATACATCACAAGCAGGAAGATCAGGATGTAAACCGAATTTCTCGCATGTTTTTGCACGCTGTCAGCTCCCTTTATTCTTTCCTATTGCACTGTTTAGGCCTAAATGTGCCCCTCACAACGATTTCTCTACTCCCCAATCGTCTCTTTTTTGTACGACACCAGTTTGGGGTAAATTGAAGTAGATCATAGACCACCGGTAAACGCCGAGAAAATAGGGGTTCGTTTCTGATGCTCTCCATTGCTGCGGAGCTTTGAAACGGAGTGTGGAGACCTTCACAAGCTTTATTTCTCCACTTCCTTCCATCGGTCCAGTGTGATATATCACGTAGGCTTCGCCATCCACATACTCTCCAAGGTACATCATCGTGTGGTAGGGCATCTGGTGCCCCGCTGGATGGAAGTAAAACAGAACATCTCCCGGGAGCGCTTCATCCAAGTTTCTCGAGACGAAGAAACAGTTGTACTGGAGCAAATGAACGGAGCTTGCGAAAGTATAGAACGTGTCCGCACCAATACGAAAGACGTTCTCACCGAGAGGATCGACGTACGGATAATGTTTACTGAGGTCTCTCGTCGCAAAGGTCACAGGCGGTTTGATCCGCCCCATCCACTTAGTATCGTGTTCCTTAAGAGACTCGACGAAGATAAAACGCACTAAGGACGAGCAGTCTACTATCGTTTGAAATCTTTCGGGTTCTACAGCGATGGCGTATCCCACCGTGCGAGCCCAATCTCTGAAGATCTCGGTCTCATTCCAGTACTCTACAGCATCTGGGAAGCCATCTTCATCCAGATCGGTTACAAAGCCGCTTACAAAGATCGAGGACCAAAGCAGAGAGAGGAGAAGTGTTGTCGCAGCTTTCATCGCCATTCACAAGCGCCCCTCCACCAAATTTTTCAACGCTTCGATCTGATGCGGTTCGCCGAGCACGAAGAGCGCGTTGCCGCCTTCTATGATGGTTCCCTTGGTGGGATTGAAGTACTCCTCGTTTCCTTTCTGTATCGCTATAACGATAAGGCCAGTTTTCTGAGGAATGGCCGCTTCTGCCAACGTCCTACCCACCAGAGGGGATCCGCTGGGGACGGTCACGATCTCCATTCTGAGCTGGCGTTTCCCTGGTCTGTTTATCACGTCGAGGAAGCTCACCAATCCGGGACGGGTAAGCATCGCCGCAATCCTGCCGCCTACGATCTCGCTTGGCGAGATCACCCTGTCAGCACCAGCGCGAAAGAGTTTGGTGGCGTTTCTAGGATTGTTCACCGTGGCAATGGCAATGATCGATGGATTGAGAAACTTTATAGTAAGAAGTGCGAAGACGTTTTTCGAATCTTCTGGAAGCGCAACGACCGCAGCGCATGCGTTTGCCACGTTGGCACGGGCAAGCGTCGTTTCGTCAGTGGCATCACCGCATATCCACAAAAGATGTGAAAGTTCTTCCTCCTCGATGAAACTCTGTATGACCTCTTCGCTTTCGTCTACTGCGACGACATCTTCGCCGGCTCTGAGCAACTCCGCGACCACGTATCTTCCCACTTTCCCCAAACCCACCACTACGTGGTGCTTTTCAAGTTTGTCTATCTCTTTCATCATCTTCCGCCTCCTGTAGATTTCGAGGACCTCTCCTTCCACGATGAACGCGGCGAGGTTCGAAAGTGTGTTGAGTACAACACTTATTCCCGCTACGATCAGGACCATCGTGAACACCGTACCTGCAGGGTTCAATTCTTTGATTATGCCGTAACCCACAGTTGAGATGGTGATGAGGGTCATAAAGAGGGCTTCGAGGAAGTTCCATCCTTCTATAATCATATAACCAAAAGTCCCAAAAAGAAAGACAACCACGACCAAAAGCACGGCCAAGAGAAGCCGTCTAAGGCGCTTCTCATAGGTTTCCACAGAGGGCTGGAACATTTTCCTACCTCGCTCTCATAAGAAACCGGATGAACCTTTCCAATTCATGGATGCCCTCTCTGCTGACAGCACTTACCGGAAAGAAGAGAAATTCCCCGAAACGAGCGAGGACGGTCTTGTGGTCGTTCATCATCTTCGCTCTTTGAGACCGCTTGAGTTTGTCGATCTTTGTGAGCACAATGGATTTGGCCACACGAAAGCTGCCGAGCCACTCCATCAACAGGAGATCCATCTTCTGAGAAGGATGTCTGGAGTCTATCAACACGAAGACATGACCGAGCGCTTTCGCTTTTGCGATGTAACCTTCCACTAACTTTGCCCACGCAACCTTTTCAAGCTTTGACGCCTTTGTGTACCCATAGCCCGGTAGATCCACAAAGTAGGAAGCGTTCTCCACACGATAAAAGTTTATGGAACGCGTTTTGCCCGGTTTCGAACTGGTGTAGGCAAGGCGGCGGTTGAAGAGTGCGTTGAGCAACGAGGACTTTCCCACATTGGATCTACCTACGAAAGCAATGTGGGGAAGATCATCAGGAAAAGCCTCCAGAGAGTACATTGTCTTAACCAGTTCGACCTTTTCAAATCCAGCCATCTCAGTTGATCAATACCTTCTTCAAAACTTGATCCACGGTGCTGGCAAAAATCATTTTCAACCGCTGGCGAATTTCCTCAGGAATCTTCTCAATATCGCTTCGATTCTCCACTGGAAGGATCACTTCTTTCAGCCCGTAACGGTACGCCGCCAGCACCTTTTCTTTGATTCCACCAACTGGAAGAATCCTTCCTCTCAACGAGATTTCTCCCGTCATGGCTACATTGTTGGCGATTTTCCGATTGGTGACTGCCGACACGATGGCCGATAGCATGGTGAGCCCCGCGGACGGTCCATCTTTTGGAACAGCTCCCTCTGGGAGATGAACGTGGAAATCGTGCTTTTCGAAGAACTCCGCGTCTTTATCAC
>QNAP01000157.1 GCA_003641795.1 Thermotogae bacterium
ACGAACACCAAGCGATTCTTCAACCTGGACTCGGCAGTTTACAGAGATGGCGCACTCTCTGCGAAAACGAAGGAGTTGATGGGGCTAGTAACATCCATGGTGCTCCGTTGCGACGACTGCATCACTTACCATATAATCCGGTGTGTGAGATGCGGTGTAACGAACGAGGAGTTCTTTGAAGCCTTCGACATCGCCTTGATCGTGGGCGGTTCCATAGTCATTCCCCACCTAAGAAGGGCGGTGGACACGTTACTGAAGGTCAGAAATCAGGAAGGAGGGATAGATACATGAGCAAGTACTTCGCACAGATCGTGGAGATCAAAGCAAGAGAGGTGCTGGACTCTCGTGGAAATCCCACTGTCGAAGCCGAGGTGCATCTGGACGACGGTACAGTGGGATCAGCTATAGTTCCGTCGGGAGCTTCTACAGGCAAATTCGAGGCTTTGGAACTACGCGACGGTGGCGATCGCTACATGGGCAAAGGCGTGGAGAAAGCCGCGCAAAACATCACCGAAGTGATCGCACCCAAGCTGGTGGGTATGGACGCCTTCGATCAGGTGGCCCTAGACAAGGTGATGCTGGAACTCGATGGAACGCCGAACAAGTCGAAGCTTGGAGCCAACGCTATTCTGGCTGTGTCCATGGCTGTGGCCACCGCTGCGGCAGAAAGCCTTGGTGTAGAACTCTATGAGTACTTAGGCGGTGTTAATGCCAAAGTGCTCCCGGTACCATTCATGAACATCGTCAATGGAGGCAAACACGCAGATAACAATCTGGACATCCAGGAGTTCATGATCGTCCCAGCAGGGGCCCCCACTTTCAAAGAAGCATTGAGATACGGTGCAGAGGTTTTCCACACACTTAAAAAGATCCTCCATGAAGAAGGCCATGTCACCTCCGTCGGGGATGAGGGTGGATTCGCGCCGAACCTAAAGAACAACGAAGAAGGAATAGCATACATCATAAGAGCCATAGAAGAAGCCGGCTACAAACCGGGTGAGGACGTCTACATCGCCCTGGATTGCGCAGCCAGTTCCTTCTACGACGCCGAAAAGAAAGCGTATCTGGTGGATGGGTCTTACAAGACATCCACAGAGCTGATTGAATACTACGAAAAGCTTGTTGAAAAGTACCCAATCATAAGCATCGAGGATCCGTTCGACGAAGAAGACTGGGACGCCTTTGCAGCGTTCACAAAGAGACTTGGCTCAAAGATCCAGATCGTAGGTGATGATCTGTACGTGACCAATCCAGAGCGTTTGCGCAGAGGTATTGAACTTGGTGCGTCCAACTCCATTCTCATAAAACTCAATCAGATAGGTTCCGTTACCGAAACCCTCGACACCATAGAGCTTGCCAAAACACGAGGCATGACGTGCGTGATCTCCCACAGATCTGGCGAAACGGAGAATACCTTCATCGCAGATCTCGCCGTTGCCACCAACGTGGGTATGATTAAAACCGGTTCGCTGAGCAGGAGCGAGCGTATCGCCAAGTACAACCGACTCCTCAGGATCGAAGAGGAGCTCGGCGAGGCCGCAACGTACCTCGGTAAGGCCGCATTCTACTCGATCGAATAATCAGATGAGAAGCAAAAGAGTATTCCCGGGCCTTCTGCGCCCGGGGTTTTTCTGGTTTTCTATCATCTTTTGTTTCCTTTCAACCTTTCAAACTACGCATTTTTCAACTGTGGTTCTCAACAAAGTCGAGACGAAACATTTCGAAATTCTCTTCACCAAGGAAAGTGAACACGCAGCTGTAGAGCTCTATGAAAAAGCTGAAGAGATTTACTCGAAGGTCAGCACTTTTTTAGGTTACGAGATAAGAGAGAGAATCAAGGTCTACGTGGTGGAAGATCACGACTACGTCAACGCCTACGCAGATCCAGTTTTCAACTCCATCGTCATCTACCCAAACACCCCTTCAAGCGCCGTACACCTGGTTCTTCCCAATTTCGAAAGCTGGATGGAGTTCGTGTTCACTCACGAGCTCATCCACGTCTTCATAGGAAACCGCTTGGCTTGGTACTTTCAACCTTTTTCTGTGCTTGGAAAACCTGTTCCTAAAGCACTCCAAGCCCTGTTCATCCCCATGTACGTTCACGAAGGCGTCGCGGTTTACGGCGAAACTGTCTTATCCAACAGTGGGCGATTGCGATACCCATACTTCCTCTCTCTACAAGAGACTGCGCACGATGGGCTTGGATACGCTGGCGGTGCCAACACGAGACACCAATCCTTAGGAGGGATGGCCTACGTGCAAGGTTCATCCTTTCTTTACTTTCTGAGTGAAGAATACGGAGAGGAAACCATGTTGGAGATCGTGAAGAGATTCTTGGACAATCCCGTGCTGGGACTTGCGCATGCCATTTCAAACGTTTTAGGAAATCCAGACGAGGTGCTCTTCAAATGGAGAGACTGGATAAAAAAGCGCTACGACAGACGGTTCCAAGAACTGTCGGATGATGAAAGCGACCCCGAAGGTTGGATGGTAAAACCGATGCCGGAAGGCGGCATCACTTATGTCGATCTAAAAGGCATTCACGTAAAATCGAAAAGTATCCCGGTTGTTGGACTGGTGGATTACAGCATCTCGAAGAGAGGGGAACTCGCAATTGTTAAGTACGTTCAACAGGACGCCCATGTATGGAACTTCCTCATCGTTGAAGGTAAGAAGATCGACGAACACGTGGTGGACGTTGCATGGAAAGACGAGAAGCATCTATGGGCGATAAAACAGGATGGAAGCGGCAAGAGGAGTCTTGTGGAGTACATTGGGAGTGAAGAAGGTTTTGTCCAAAAGGAACTACTTCCTCCATTTCCAGACTTTGAGCCTCTGGAACTGGCAGAAGGAAATCCCCACTACATCGTGGGACGCTATCGTGGTCAGGTAGATCTCTTCCATTACGATCCTGTTCAAAGAGTAATACTCAAGCTCACAAACAGCGAGGAAGTGGAGGAAAATCCATCCTTTTCCAAAGACTTCGGCGGAGTTTGCTTTCTAACATTCGCATCCTCGGGCACCTCCATCTGGCTTTTGCAGAGAGAGCCCGGGGGGTACTCGATTCGAAAACTTTTCACAACCACGTTAGCGCTCGCCGATCCGGTGGTGGAAGATGGCAAACTCTTCTTTTCTTACGTTTCGAAAGACGGTAGAAGACGTGTACGCTGGCACACGTTCAAAGAATCGAACCTCGAAACTTCCAAGATACTACGACCAAAAACCGGCACACTCTCACTCTCTGAAAAGGGCTCGAAAGGCTTCAACTCTTCAGAAAGAGTCTTCAATTTTCCAGCCCCTCGATTCTGGCTACCCGTGCTCCTTCCTGAAAGAGAAGGTATAACGCTTGGCGTTGCTTTGGGATTGGTGGATGACTACAACATGAGCTTCGCTATACCGATGATCACGAATGCCGGAATACATTGCCTCTTTGGATACCTCAAAAATCCTCAAATTCTTTTGTGGCTGGGGCCAAAACCATGGTTAAACGCTCAGTGGAGATTGAGCGATGTCTCTTCTCTAACTGGAGATGGTGTTACACTGAGCGCTTCGTACAACAAGGGTCTGAATATCGGGCTTTCTTACTCTCTGGGAAGGGAGACAACGCGCTACCTTTCCTCTCCTAAAGTCAACTTGCGCGCGGACATCAACAGCTTGGAACTCACTTTCTATCACCGCTTTGGAAATTCCATAATGTGGATTGGTACGACCTCTCACGAAGACTCTATCTTGCGCTCGGGAATCAGGGTACCCTTAACCCTTCTGGATCTTCACACGAAGTTCGGCTACGCGTTCATCGATTGGATCGATCTTTCCAGCGGGCTTAAACTGGGAAATTCCGGATCCTACGAATTCAGACTGTCTGTGTTGATACACGGGGGTATCCATTACTTCTTCAATTTCACACTAGAAGCGGGAGTGCTTTTCAACGAAAACGGTGGAAAACCGTTTTGGAAAATCGGGAACGGCGCTGTTTGAAATTTCCAGAAATAGCTCAAATTGCCTTTTCGTATAAGCTCTTCTGTGTACCAACCTCGTAAATGCCAAGTTCTGTGCTAACATCAGCGATTTTGTGTTGTCCCTGTCTTCATTTCGCTGCCCGTATTCATAACAACCCTTGGTGCCAGGAAAAGTAAAGAAGACCCCGCAAAAGTTATCCTGGGTCCAGTTCTTTCGCCATCTTCGAAATGGTTTGTGGGGATATCTCCTCACCAGTGATCAGAATCCTCCACGCTCACCCAGCCTCACGAGCGCCGAGTCAATATTTTCATCCCACCTTTCTCATTTCACATTGCAGGATGCTTGACTTGCGAAGCACCGAAGTGAGCACTTCCCCCACCACTCCAGAATCCCTCACGATCACACAGCCTCACGAGCGCCGAGTGAGCATCTTCTACCCTTCCCCCTTGATTTCACATTGCAATAATGCTTGTCTTGCGAAGCGCCGAAGTGAGCACTTCTCCCCATCATTTCAGAATCCCACACGCTCACCCAGCCTCACGAGC
>QNAP01000158.1 GCA_003641795.1 Thermotogae bacterium
GCCTGCGTCATGTTGAACACTCCCTTAAGGTTCACGTTCACTACCGCATCCCAGTCTTTTTCGCTCATACGAACCAACAGCTGGTCCCTCGTAATGCCTGCATTGTTAACGAGCACGTCGATCGTCATGAACGTGTCCACAATACCTTCCACCACTTTTATCACAGCTTCTCTGTCTGTTACATCAAGCTTGTAGGTTGCCAATGTGCCTGCGAAATTCTTCTCTTCAACTTCTTTTTTCAGCGCTACAAGGGCATCCTCTGAAATATCACATGCTGCAACATTCGCCCCTTCCTCCAAAAAGAGCAACGTCGCAGCTTTACCTATCCCACTCGCCGCTCCTGTGATGATGCAGGTTTTACCTTCAAGCCGCATTTTCTCACCTCCATTGTGTCAAACTAAGTTTTCCACAAGGACGGCTGTTCCCATGCCACCGCCTATACAAAGAGTCGCTAAGCCAAGCTTCAAACCACGTTTTTTCATCTCGTAGAGCAGTGTGACTACTATCCTGTTGCCACTCGCGCCGATTGGGTGCCCAAAGGCAATTGCCCCCCCATTCACGTTGATTTTTTTCAACATTTCATCTTTGGAGACCCCAAATAACTTTTCCCAGCTTTTTAACACGGCAAGACTCTGGGCAGCGAAGGCTTCATTGAGCTCTATGAGTTCCACATCACCGAAGGAGTATTTGGTCTTTTTGAATAGCTTTTCGGTAGCGGGTACGGGGCCTATGCCCATGCGCATAGGATCTACTCCCGCCTGCGCCCATCCGATGATCCGTGCTAACGGTTTCAAACCGAATTTCTCCACAGCTTTTTCACTTGCCAGTATCACGGCGCTGGCCCCGTCGTTTATGCCGCTCGCATTTCCGGCTGTTACCGTTCCACCTTTTTTGAATGCGGGTTTCAAGCGAGCTAACTTCTCAAGGGTAGTGTCGAACCGAGGATGCTCATCCGTATCGAAAACGAACTCGCCTTTCCTTGTTTTCACAGTTACCGGAACGATCTCATCTTTTAACCTTCCCGCTTCGATGGCTTTTTTCGCTTTCATCTGGCTCTCATAAGCGAAAAGATCCTGCTCTTCTCTACTGATGTTGAATTCGTCCGCCAAGGTTTCTGCAGTCAGCCCCATGTGCACACCGTTGAAAACGTCCGTTAAACCATCCCATACCATGTGATCTACAAGTTCCATGTTTCCAAAGCGCGATCCAAAACGAGTTTTATAAGGTACCAAGTACGGTGCTTCCGACATATTTTCCATCCCTGCCGCGACTACAATGTTGGCTTCGCCTACTGTTATGTCGGTGGCTCCTATCATGATGGCTTTCATACCGCTTCCACACAGCATGTTCACCGCGTAAGCTGGTTTCTCAGCCGGAATCCCGGAATAGATGGATGCTTGTCTCCCTGGCCCCATGCCCTGACCTGCCATGAGGATGTTACCTACAATGGTTTCATCTACTTCCTCTGGTAACACTCCAGCCTGTTTAAGAGCTCCCTTTATTGCGATCGACGCCAACCGTGGTGCCGGGATATCTTTGAGACTCCCTCCAAAAGTGCCTATGGCGGTTCTCTTTGCACCGACTATGTAAACGTTCACACTTAATCCCTCCTCATATCAATCCCAAGCGTTTCGCTTCACGCTTAAGTTCATCCCGGAACTCCTCTGCAGCTATGTTTATGAGTTCCTTCGCTCTTTCTCTAACTGTCTTACCACGAAGGTATGCCACGCCGTTTTCTGTGACGATGTAATCGACCTCCTGACGTGGCACTGTTACAGGTGCACCTTGTGGAAGTGTAGGTATTATGGTAGAGATCGTTCCATTCTTTGCCGTGGAGCGCAGTGCTATTATTCCCTTCCCTCCTTTGCTTTTCACGGCACCCCTGTGGGTATCCAATTGGCCGCCGGTACCGCTGAAGTGTTGTGTTCCCAACGCTTCGGAACACACATTTCCAGTGAGATCCACCATGAGTGCGGTGTTGATACTCACCATCTTTTCGTTTTGTGCGACCACATATGGATCGTTCACAATCCGCCCTCTTAGCATCATGATGCCGGGATTGTCATCGATGAAGTCGTACATCCTTCGTGTTCCCAAAGCGAAGGTGCAAACGAACTTACCTGGCCATAACGTTTTCCTCTTATTCGTTATCGCACCTGTTTCGAAGAGGTCGATCATCGTCTCGGTGAACATCTCAGTGTGCACACCAAGGTCTTTCTTGTCTTTGAGAAATAGCGCCACCGCGTTGGGGATACCACCGATGCCGATTTGAATCGTGGCACCGTCTTCTACAAGCTCGGCTATGTTGGCCCCGATGCGCTGTTCGACCTCCGACGGTTCTATGAGGGTTATCTCCGGTATGGGATAGTCGACCTCGAGGATGTAGTCAATGTCGCTAATATGGATTTGTGTATCACCGTGGGTGCGGGGTGCATTGGGGTTCACTTCAAGCACAACGATATCAGCATGTTCGATTATGTCTTTCTCGTAAGTGATTCCAAGGGATAGTGTCAGGTAGCCATTTTTGTCCATAGGGGAGGCAATACCCACATACATATCGATCTTGCGTGTTTCAATGAGATTCACAGCTGCCTGGTGAAGGTTGTTAGGTACATAGGTCACCGTCTTCAGACCTTTCTTGGCCGCTTCCCTGTTCCACGCGTTGTAAAACCACGAGTTGTTGATAAACCGCCCCTCGTTAGTCGCGTCGCTGAAAAAAGGATAGTTCTGCATGTTCAAGCAAGTAAAGACGTTAACGTTATTCAAGTTTCCTGGCGCATTGTGGAGTTGAGAGAGGAAGAGCTGTGGTTCGGACGCGGCCATACCAACAACTACGGTCATGTTAGATTTGACGAGCTTCAAAATGTCCTCAACACTAGCTTTCTTTTTCTCATAGAGCCCGTACCAGCTCATCGTTTCACTCCTTTGTACAGCAGTCTTGACAACTTTATGAGCTTGCGAATGAAATCCGTTTCCTTGGCTTGGCCCAGTATTAACAGATCCATCCCCATGTAATGCCCGATGCCCATCAAAAAGATGGCCAGATATTCCGGAGAGAATTTTCTGAACTCCCCCTTTTCTATGGCTTTTTTAATAGGGGGCAAGTAGGAGAGCTTTATCCTCTCATAATAGTAGTTAGCCGTCTCAGGTGCGAAGAACTCGGCTTCCCTGACAACTGCGTACATGTGGGGATGCTTTTTGAAGAATTGTAGAAATGCATAGTACGCAGCTATCTCCGCATCGCGACGATCTTGGAAGGGTTGGATCGCCTCTTTTAAGGTATGCCGAAAATCATTGTTGGTTCTCTTTACCAACTCTTCGAGCACCTCTTCTTTACTTTTAAAATAGGTGTAGAACGTGCCCTGTGCCACTTCCGCTGCTGTTGTGATGTCCCCCACTTTGGTTTCTTTGAAACCTGCGGATCCGAAAAGCTGCTCCGCTGCTTGAAGTAGTCTGAGTTTGGTGGTGTCATCGCGATTACCTATTTGAGAAACGACGTGATCGAAGACACGATGATCCATCACATGGAGATCTGGATCCAAACCGTGGAGCACAAAATCCCGCAACTCTTTCTTCACAGGTTCCGGTACTGGTTCGCCCATCCAGATCGTGTGATAAACGATGGAAAACCTCAAAGGGCCGATGACAAACCAGTGAGTCACGTCGGACCCGTACTCGTTGACCACGTCCGTGAGAAACCGCTGCAAATAATTGTCAAGAACAGCATGAACCCTTCTCGCAGCCTCGACGGAGGTGTATTCCACCTCGTGAAGTATTCTCATCTCCTTGAGATGCTGAAAGGCGTATCCACACAGAGAGTTAACGAGCGTGTGCACAACACACTCGATAGTTTGACTTGGGGAAAGAGATTTGACAAACTTTGCGAAGGTGAAGATAGATTCGTTCACGAGTTCCGCGAGAAGATCTTCTTTGTTGTTGAAATACCTGTAGAATAAGGAGTTACTCAACTTGGCGTGTCCAGCAATGGTAGAGACCGAAACGTCTCTGTAATTCCGAGCTGCGAAGAGTGTTTTCGCGCTTTCGATGATACGATCTCTCGCACCCGCCACAAGAACGCCTCCTTGAAAGCATTGAATCACTTGTCACAATATTGCGTAATAATCTCCTCATGTATTTCTTTATATTTAGGCATTACAGTCATTGACTTTTGGAAAGATCGGTCAATTATGTCGCAATATTGAATCGCTTCTCACCACATATGGTAACATCACGTCTTGTTGAGTGCAAATCTGATATCAATGCACATGAAGGGATAAGATGCCATTAGAAAGGAATAAGTCGAAATGTGAGCGTTTTTCTCATTCTCTTTCCCAATTTTTATCATACTTCAATCCTAACTTCAAAAGAGACACATGACACACAGATATTTACCACCTGGGAACGAACAAGATAACGGTTCGAGTTTACCCACCCACATAACGGTGATGAATTTCTTATGTCACACAGCTTATACTTGCTTTTTCCTCACTTGCATCC
>QNAP01000159.1 GCA_003641795.1 Thermotogae bacterium
CCTGCAAAAAGCGAGCCCCCATTTTCACTTCATCTGACAGGAAATTAGTCGAAGCACTTGCCCAAAGACTGGCTTCTCTTTACGACACACAAGCATATGTCGAAGAACTTTTGGCACAGGAAAGACTGCTCGAAGAGATGCGTATAGCAAAGCGTATCCAGCATTCTTTGATTCCAAAGGAATTTCCGAAGCTGGAATATGCGAGGATAGCGCATCTCTTTGAGACAGCGCGAATGGTGGGTGGGGATTTCTTCGACGTCTGGAATCCCCCAAAAATGTCTCTCTTTTTTGCCGTGGCAGATGTCAGTGGAAAAGGCGTCCCTGCCGCCATCATGATGAGTCTCTTCAAAGGCGCGTTGAGGACGAAACTTTCAGACGTGACCAAACTCGGCGAACTGATCAGCTATCTGAACCGCATCGCGGTGGAAAACATGCCTCCTGAGATGTTTGTAACTCTCTTAGGAGCTTTTCTCACACCATCAGGACAACTGGCGGTGGGAAACGCAGGACACAACCCGCTCTTGGTAGTCCGAGAAAACCGCGTTGAACACATTCAAGCTTCAGCCCCACCTCTGAGAGTTCTTGAAGACACATCGGTAGAAGAGGTGAAGCTGAAGTTAAAAACGGGTGATCTGATCGTTTCCTTCACAGACGGTATAACAGAAGCACGCAATGAGAAAAAGGAAGAGTACGGAATGGATAGGTTAGAATATATGTTGAAAAAGCACTTTCATCTTGAGGAGCGAGAAATTGTGAAAAAGATAAAATTAGATCTGGCGCAATTCGTTGGCAACGCTCCACGACACGATGACGCAACCTTGCTCCTAATAAGATACACTGGGAGGTGAGACGATGTTTATCCCTTGGTTTGACCCGACATTCTTATTATTGATTCCCGCTCTCATTTTGGCCTTTTGGGCCCAAATCACCGTGAGTTCAAGGTTTCGTGCATTTTCTCGAGTGGAATCCTTGACGGGCTTTACCGGCGAAAAGTTGGCACGCTATCTCCTCGACAACGCTGGACTGTACGACGTGAAAATAGAGACCATCTCCGGGCAACTGACGGATCACTACGACCCCAAGTCCAAGGTGATCAGACTCTCATCCGCGACCTATGGTAGTTCATCCATTGCTGCCTTGGGAGTGGTCAGCCACGAAGTGGGGCACGCCATACAACACGCGGAAAAGTATGCTCCACTTGTGATACGAAACATAGTGGCCAGTGCGGCTGGCTTCGGCTCGTCTTTGGCGTGGATTCTCTTCATCATCGGCCTGCTATTCGTCAGCCCTGTACTCATGAAGATTGGAATCGTTCTGTTTTCCATCGCGGTCTTCTTCACATTGATCACCTTACCAGTCGAGTTCAACGCCAGCAGCCGTGCTTTGCAACTCCTCAGGCAACGGATAGCCATGCCCGAGGAGGAACTCGATGGTGTCAGAAAAGTTTTGAATGCCGCCGCGTTGACGTACGTCGCCGGTGCTGCCATGGCTGCTCTTCAGCTTTTGAGAATGATCATACTGGCAAGGGCTTACGGTGGCAGAGATTGACCGAGGTCACCTTGAGAACGCAAACTTAGGATTTGGATTATTTCACATGGAAAGATGAGGAGGGGTGTTGAAGCGGTGCGACTCCTCATCTTTCTTGTTATGGTGGTAATTATTCTCTCTTTCTTGGTATCCTGTTTCCCTTCACGACCGGTACAACTCTCTGTGTCGGTTGCTACGCAACCTGCTGAGCTTTCTGAAGGTGCGACAGCTCTCATTACGGTGACGGCGGTCCCAGAACCCATACAGCAGATCACTGTCTCGGTCGACGGAAGAAATCTGGGATCTGCACTCACTTCTCCTGCTAGCTTTGTTTGGACCGCTCGAGGTGTGGGAGAACATGTAGTGGAAGCGTGCGCCGTTTCCACAATCTACGGCGAGGGAATCGCCCGCACCTTCGTTCAGGTGAACGATGCCACACCGCCACTGATAAGCTCTGTCAGTATCATGCCAACTATTCCGCAACCTTCGGAAGCCTTTGCCATTCTCATCCAAGCCGAGGATCCAGAATCTCCTTATCTGGACATAACCTTTCGCTGCGGTGCCGTCACAAGATCCCAACGTTTCATATCACCTCCGTACGTGCTGGAGATAGATGGACTGCCCGAAGGACTGAATACCTACGTGGTGGAAGTCGTCAACGACACTGGGAAAAGCGCTCATTTCAATGGCGAACTCTTAGTATCACCACCAGACACCTCTCCACCACGCGTTCTCCTTTCGATACCGGATTTTGTCAGAGCAGGTGAGACACTGAGATTCAACATCACAGTTGAAGACGAGCTATCGTTGAGTTCGGTGAGTGTTTCTCTCGATGCGACCACTCTTGAAATCACGAACATTCCGGCGGGTGAAAAGGTATGGTCAAAGGGATTTGAATTGCCTTCTGTAGATGCTGGAACTCACTTCATCAACATAACCGCTGCAGATCTGCACGGTAACACCGTGAGCACGACAACCTCCGTTCTTGTAAACTCCACGTCAAGTGTGCGGGTAAAACTCGCCGCGGACCGCGAAAACGCGTTACCAGGAGAAACGGTGAATTTCTCCGCTACCATGGAAGGTGGTACCCCTACGTTGGTGGACTTCTATGTGGACGGCACACTCACCCAAAGTGGCACTTCCACCAGTTTTCACTGGATCGTCGAACCTGGTCGCCACTTGATCGGAGCCAGGATAGTGGCGAACGGGATTGACGCTTACGATGGCCTACTTTACAAGGCTCGTGACGTAGTGCCACCATCCGTTAAAACGTACTACCAAGGGGTGCTCCTTTCATCCACGGAAAAAACCGTGGTACCCACGGTTCCAAACGGCATCATTGTCGTAAGAGCGCACGACATCTCAGGCGTGGAAACTGATTCACTGGTGCAGATGAGTGTGCTAAAATATGAAATGGGAACATATATCACTATCAACACAACGCAACTGTACCTCCAATCGTTGAGTTCAGATACGCAAACGGCAACCTTTGTGGGCATCCTCAACGATGAGATCAGTGAGGAAGTCGTACTGCGTCTGACCGGTATCGTTGATGATGAAGGCAACACTGCACAGCTTGATTATCCCGTGGTTCCATAGGAGGGGAGTGGAAGATTGGTGTCCGACGTGTTCTTTGTGTTGGGTGCCGGTGCGGTTCTTCTTTCCATAGTGATGTTTTACATCGCCAGCGAGAAACTCAGAGATCGAGGAAATAGTGAAGGTTATACAAAGAAAGCCGTCTATACCATTTCCGCTGGAGGCGCTTTCTTCATCCTTTCGTATATCTTTGCCCTTCTGTCATGAGCCTCTTGGTGGAAAGTCTCTGTGCCACCATAGGGAATTTCAAACTTGAAAACGTGAGTCTCGATGTTCCCGAAGGACGGGTACTCTCGATTCTGGGACCTTCCGGATGTGGAAAAACTGTCCTTTTGAGGTGCATAGCCGGCCTTCACCCCACAAGCTCTGGAAGGGTTGTCATCAATGCGCGAGACGTCACGAAGCTTCCGCCTAAGGAACGGCGAGTGGGGTTTGTTTTCCAAAACTACGCCCTCTTTCCTCATCTCGACTCGGCCATTAACTTAGGATTCCCTCTCTTTCTTCGAGGTATGAAGAAACAGATAGTCAGATCCCACGCCAGAGAAACCGCCACCGAACTCGATGGTCTTCCCACGTACTTGGACAAGTACCCGAGCGAATTACCGGAGGGGATGAAGCAACTCGTTGCCATTGGACGGGAACGTTTCCACGAGTTCGACATCCTGCTTTTAGACGAACCCATGAGTCAACTGGATGCAAAGATTCACATTGAAATGAGGGGTTACATAAAGAAGTTGGTTCGCGAATTTGGAAAAACCACCGTTGTGGTCTTCAGCGATCCCGATGACGCCATGGCCTTGGGAGACCTCATGGCGGTGATGGAAAGCGGAAAGATCCTCCAGCAGGGGCCAACGAAAGAAGTCTATGGAAATCCCTCGTCCCTCACTGCAATGGAGATCACTTCAAAGTTTGAAATCAACAGAATCGACGTCAGTGTTCACGGAGGAAAGACAGAACCCCTCGGTCTTTTCATGGACGCCCCGGATGGCGAGTACATCTTAGCCTTCAGGCCGAACGAGGTGAAACTTGGAGACGAGGGAATACCCTTCAAAATGATGCATCGGTTCTTCTACGATGGACGACGCGTCCTTGCCGAGTGTGAGACTCCCTTTGGAAACATGTGGCTTCTCCTCCCGGCACATCAAGAACTTCCAAAAGCCTTCTTACCCACAAACCCAAAGTTGTTTGCCCTTCAATGATCACCGCCGAAAGGAAATCAGGCACATGACACGCTGATATTTACCACCTGGGAGCGAACAAAATAACGGTTCGAACTCACCTAGTTATATAACGGCGATAAATCCCTCACGCTCACACAGCTGGCACTCGCTTTTTCCCTCCTTCGCATCCACAAAACGA
>QNAP01000160.1 GCA_003641795.1 Thermotogae bacterium
CAACAAGCATTCTGCTATGTGAAATCCCTATCTCTATTTCTTCGCGTGGGTTGTTTTGTGGATGCGAATGAGGAAGAAAGCAAGTGCAAGCTGTGTAATCGCGAGGGATTCGTCACTTCCCCCATCCTTTCAGAAAGGTCGCTAATATTGTTGGTTGTCGCTGATTTTTGAGACACCCTATAATCAGAGAAGAGATCTTAGAAAATCGTTCACAGAATCCACATCTCTTCCGATCATCACAAAACGAAAGAGTTCTTTTCCGCGTCTTCGATTGTATTTTTCCACTAGTATGCCGTCGTTGACGGTGTCGCCTACGTAGATTCCCGCCCCGGTATTGCAGAGTAACTCCAGTGCCCTTGGATCGGGTTTAAGAGCTTCATTGCGAGTGATGGCGTTTTTAAAGTAGTATCCGATGATCTTTTCTGCAAGCTCGAGTTCTAACCGATTCCTGCCAGTCACCACTCCGATTTGGAACCTTGATTCTATCTGTCGAAGAAGTTCACTTTTAACCAAAGGTTTTTCATTTTTCCATAGCCCCTCGCACTCAAAAAGCCTATCGGGGTAGCAACGACCAAGATAGACGGTGTTGAAGTATCTTACCAATTGATCGCGATCGATCTGTATACTGACTCTCTTTCTCACCCAATGAACGTTTTCTCTCTCTGGGAAGGTCTCCACGAAGGTTTCCAAGTCACTCAACTGAGCACCCAAAACGAGGGCCTCGCTCACGTCGAAATCATCTCCAAAGGCCCCCTTAACGCGTAATTTACGTACCTGATCGAGCTTAACAGTTGCTTGAATTCCCATTCTCCTGAGGAATTCCTCTGCGGTGTACTTGACGGCACGGTCGTAGCTTTCACTGGGGTCTACGAGAACACCGTCGACGTCAAAAACGATCCAGGTAATCTTTGATCGCGATGAGAAGTTCATCGTTTTCCCGCTCCTTACCCACAGTGATTCTCACCATGCCTTCGAGGCGTCCGCCCAACTTTCTCACAACGATGCCTCGTTGAAGTAGAAAGTCGAAAAGATCGAGTCGCACCAAAAGAAAGTTCGTTTCGCTGGGGTAAGCGTAGTCTTCCAGCTCGTAAAAGAGTCTCTCTCTTTCCAATACTATCGTTCTAATGTTTTCTTCCACCAGCTCACGATTCTCGAGGAGCTTCTCCGCTATTTTCATGGACAGCAGATTCATGGAAAAGGGAGACATGATGCGCAGAAGGCGATCTACCACGGATTCGTGAGCCACTGCGTATCCTACTCTCACCCCTGCAAGTCCAAAAGCTTTTGAAAAGGTTCTGAGCACGATCAGATTTTCAAAGTCGTTAACGAGATCCAGGTTCGACCCATAACGCGAGAACTCGACATAGGCTTCGTCGAGCACCACTGGAGTTCCTGTTTCCAGCACTTTCAGTATTTTTTCTCTTTCGAAAACGTTACCAGTGGGATTGTTCGGCGAGCATATGAAGACAACACGGGCATTTGCAGCAACGGCTTCTACATCACCAAGAGAGAAATCTTCCTTTAGTGGCACGTCCACTACTGGAAGCCCTTCAAGCTCGGCATAAAAGCGATACATAGGAAAAGTGGGAGAACTGATAACGACATGGTCACCATCAAAAATTTTTATCAGATAAGGCATAAGCCCATCAGTGCCGTTGCCCACGACAACATTCGACAACTTCAAATCCAACGAATCGGCTATCTTTTGCCTGAGAGGATCAGCGGTTATGTGAGGGTATCTGTTGAACGACAGTTTTCGAAACTCCTCGAGAATCTCTTCTTTCAGTTCCTTTGGAAGATCGTACGGGCTTTCATTCCTGTTGAGCCATATCCGATAATTCCCTTGTATCGTTCTATAGGGTTGAAATCCTTCCAAACGTGGATCGAACCTCATCGTCTCCTCCTTTTCAGTTCCGCCATAACTTCACCGAGCTCAATACCGTTGTATCTAAGCAACACCAGCAGATGGTAGATCAAGTCGGCCACCTCGTAAACGGTGCGGTCTTTGCTTTCTGCTACGAGCACTTCCACAGCTTCTTCACCGAATTTCTTGTATATCTCCTCCTTACCCTTTGAAAAGAGCCTTGCGGTGTAAGACCCCGGTTCGGGATTTTCTTTGCGCTGGGCGATCACACTTTCAAGCTCTTTCAAGATAGAAAGCGAATAATCTACAACTTTGGATTCTTTCTCCAGTTCACCGAGCTTCCTGTAGAAACACGAGTAGTTACCGGTATGGCACGCTACACCGGTCTGTTCCACCACAAAGAGCAAAGCATCCCCGTCGCAATCGATACGAACTTCCACAACGCGTTGAACATTACCGCTGACCTCTCCTTTCATCCTCACACGTTTCTGACTCCGCGAGAAGTAGTGGGCGTACCCCGTCTCGAGTGTCTTTTTCAACGCCTCTTTGTCTACGTAGGCCAACGTGAGCACATTACCATCTCTGTCTTGAACGATCACGGGCACCAATCCGGACATCTTTTCCCAATTGATTTCCTTTCCCAGCTCTTCAGATCTCCTTTCGGACATCCACATTCCTCCTGAAAAGGTACTCCTTCAAATCCCTTATGGAGCACTCTCCATAATGAAAGATGGACGCAGCCAAAGCCGCTTCCGCACCCACTTGGAAAACTTGGTAGAAATGCTCCAAACTTCCGGCTCCTCCAGAGGCGATCACGGGTATTTTGATCGCCTTCACAACGGCTTCCGTAAGTTCCAAATCGAATCCCTTTTTGGTGCCATCCGTGTCCATCGATGTAAGCAGAATCTCTCCTGCACCGAGACGTTCGGCTCCCTTTGCCCACTCTACTGCGTCCTTGCCTGTGGCGCGCCTCCCTCCGTGGGTATACACCTCCCAAAATTCACCGTTCCATTTGGCATCGATGGCAACCACCAAGTTGGCACTTCCAAGGATGGAGACCACTTTTTCGATTATCTCTGGATTTTCCACCGCTACAGTGTTTATGAAAACTTTGTCAGCACCTGCTTTTACGATCTCCACTATCTCTTCCGGTGTTCTGATACCACCACCAACAGTGAAGGGAATGTGCAGGTTTTCGGCGACTCGTTTCACCAGATCGAGGATGATGGGTCTGCGTTCGTGAGACGCTGTGATGTCTAGGAAGACGATCTCATCGACACCCTCTCTCTCGTATTTGACAGCTAATTCAATAGGATCTCCCGCATCCCTAAGGTTTCTGAACTTTATGCCTTTTACAACGCGCCCGCGATTTATGTCCAGCGCCGCTACAATGCGTTTAGCCGGCACTTTCATCACCCAACTTGGAGATGAGCTCCGCCAGATTCAATCTTTGCTCGTAGAAAGCCTTCCCCACGATGACACCTGCGAACCCAACTTCTTTAAGGCGTAAAACATCCTCTGCAGAAGAAACGCCTCCCGCGTAGATCATTTCCTCGTCACTCCAGAATCTCTCGAGCTGCTGGATTCCCTCCAAAGCTCCATCATGCTCAACGGAGGTGTAGATGAACCGGCGAACGTACCTTCTCAATATCTCAAAAGTTTCTTTGAAGTCCACCTGAGCTTCCTCCAACCAACCCTTTAAGGCAAGTTTTCCCCGTTTCACATCGAGACTCACCGTTATTCCAGCAAAGTCCCTGGTCACAAGCTTGAGAAAGTCCAAATTCAAAGCTGCCGTACTCAGGATGACGTTTTCCACGCCGAGTTGATAAGCTCGTTCTACGGATTCGTAACTACGGAATCCTCCTCCTACCTGTATCGCTACTCCCGTTTCCTCCCGTATACGAAACACGACATCCAGATTTTTTGGCTCGCCTGTAAAAGCCCCGTCGAGATCCACCACGTGAATCTTCGAAATATAGGGGGCGAATCGTCGTGCGATCTCAACAGGGTCACCGTACAACGTTGCACTTTCTTTTTTGCCTCTGGTCAACCGCACAACTTTGCCACTCATTATATCGATGGCGGGATATATCCTCAAAATCTCACCTTCTTGAGATTTTTTTGAAGTTTTCCAGGAGTTTCAATCCAATCCTTCCCGACTTTTCGGGATGGAATTGAACCCCGAAAATGTTCTTCCTCCACACGGCAACGGGAAAACGCAAGGGTTCTTTCTTTTCTGGTACATCGCACTCGCTGGCGCCACAAACGATTCCTTTGTCTTCTGGAACGACGTAGAAGGAGTGGACAAAGTAAAAATGTGAACCGTCGGGTATACCGTGGAAAAGGGGACAGTCTTGTGTTTGGTAAACCTTGCTCCAACCGATATGGGGAACCCTTTCACACGAGAGGCGTTTGACACTTCCTTTGAATAGTCCTAATCCTTTGCCTTCTCCTTCCTCACTGGATTCGAAGAGAAGCTGCATACCAAGGCATATACCGAGCAAAGGCCTACCACTGTTAACAAACCTTTCCAGCTTTTTCCTAAGACGCTCTAAATTCTCTGAAACAGCGGCAAAGGAACCCACACCGGGAAGAATCACCA
>QNAP01000161.1 GCA_003641795.1 Thermotogae bacterium
AGGCACTTCATCCGCGGTCTTTAAAGCGAAATAATAAGTTGTATTTGGAGATAAGCCAGTAACAGTGAAGGTCTCAGAACTGCCTGCTGGTTTCGGAGCTGGCTCGCCCGTGCATTGGGTTGCTGAGTTCCAGTTTTCTTCTGTTATTTCTGAAGTAGAATACCTGATGTCATATTCAGAAGCAGTTCCATTATTTCCATCGTCGCCCGGTGCTGTCCAAGTTAGAGTAATTGAATGTGAGGTGGGATTGCTTGTAGATAGGTCAATAACTGCTGAAGGTGGTGTGGTATCAGCAGGAATTGGTGTTAATGTAAAGTTAACAGTGGTGGTTGCTCTTTCATTGACTGTGGCTGAAGAGGTTGCAGATTGATAACCTGTCTTTGAGGCTGTTACTGTGTAGTTTCCTACAGGCAAGCTTAAGATGTAATCTCCTGTCGAGTTTGTTGTTGTCTGGTGGGAACTTGCTTTGATAAGCGCTCCTTGTATTGGCAATCCAGTGTCTTTGTCTGTGACTATGCCTGTGAGGGTGCCCGTAGCAGCACTTATGGATTTAGAAGCTTCCCAAGTCCCTCCATAAGCGCCCATATTTATTCTTGTTCCGTCCGGGTCTTTTTCGGAAGGGTCGCCCGCATCTATACAAGGACTTGTTTCGTTATCATTAACCCAACCTGTGCCATTCCATCTTCCAGCACTGCTTTTCAGGTGGAAATCACCATTAGTCGGGTCTACAAATAACGGATTAGTAGATATATCTTCATAACCCACAGAAACTCCATTATAATTGCCAATTGTATTATTCCAGAGATTATTGTAAGATAAAATTATGTCAATTCCACCATATGTGATCCCATACTTTTTGTTGTTTGTGATAATATTATTCTTGATAACAAAATCTCCGCGAACTGCATTGATTCCATGTTCATCATTTCCGTAGATGGTATTTCCTGTTATATTTACTTTTCCACCTATAATTCCTGTCTCTTCATTAACATATATCCCTGTTTTCTTATTGCCATAAATGATATTCCCTGTTATTGTATTGTCTATATATCTGCTACTACCAGACCCACTCGCGATTCTTATACCATGTACCCCATTATTCTTAATTACATTACCTTTTATAATATTTTTATATGAATAAAATATATCCAAACCGGATAAAGAGTTTGATTGTATAACATTATTAATAATCTCATTGCTGTTAGATGCCCCATATATATACAGACCGTTATTAGCAGATGGACCAAATATATTGTTAACTATCTTGTTGTGCCCACACCCACTATTCATCTTAAAATTGTTTGCTCCGGAATCGCGAAATGTATTCCCTGTTATCGTTGCATAGTTAACCTTATATGCATCCCATGGCTCTTTATGATGCTCAACGAGATTATTTTTGATAAGCATTCTATAAGAAAAGTGTGGCACTATACCCATGGAGGAGTTTTCTGCCCAAATGTCCAAATATGCACAATCTTTAGTAAACCCACTTGCAATACATCCAGCATACATGCTGATAAACTGTTTTGCATAGCCTTGAAGGTGGAGGTCTTCTATTCTAACATTTGAAATCGTGCAATATTCATCAGTGAATGGACCTCCGTCTGGAGCTGTGCCGCCACGATTCAACCACTCTATAACGGTTGCTTCCAGATTATCGCCTGCAAAAACCTCAATCAGACCTATATTTTCTACGGCTTTAATTGTTGTCTTATCTCTTCCTGCACCTCTTAAGGTGATATTACTTCTCTTGATTTTTATAGTAGAAGATATATTGAATGTTCCTTCTTTGAGTTCAACAACTCCTCCTTCGGCTGGAAGGGAATCTATCGCATCTTGAATGGATTCGCCAGGGTTTACTGTTTTTAGATTAGAAGTTGTAATTGTCCAGCGCAGAGGTATTCTCTCCGGAGGACCTGCTGCTGCTGGCCGCCTGCCGAAAACCTCCACCTCTATATCCCAGTTGGCTTTTTCTGAAGGAACGGTCCAGGTAAAACTGCTTGCAGTTGTGCTATTTGCTGTATGGTTAGCTAACTCTTTTCCTCCCATTACCACTTTCCAGATATGGTCATACTGCTTATCCGTGGTAATAGAGAAGGTAATAGTTTCTCCTTCTGTTACTGAGAATATTGTATCACTGTCCCCAGTTTTTGTATTGCTCCAGGAAGTTATAACTGGTGCTGCACTTACACTGCCGCTGCTAACCAGTACCAAAATCAATGCTAATGCGCTGAACAGCGCAATATGTAAGGCAAACTTTCCTCTTTCAATAATCATTGCTTCTTGCTTCATATTTTTCGGTTTCATCATGATTCTATATAATTTTGGATTTCGCTATTTAAGGTTTTCGATTATTTATATATTACTAACATAGATTTTGAACACATGTCCAACCTTTTGACAGATTTTATTCATAAATTAGAAACATAAATTGCACTTTATTTCTAAATCTAAACAATGAACCTGCACTAAGGAAGAGGGTAAGATAGGGATGGAGATAGAGATAAGATATAAGGGTGAAGGGGGGAAGAGGTGAAGGAGAGAAAGGGGAGGGTGTAAAGCGATACTTAAAGGGCTTTAAAGGTAAAACTACACTCTGAAAGAAGTCCAAAAAGGAAAGGGCATATCATCTTTATATAAATGAAATGCCTAGTAGCGAATATAATCAGTAGCAATAGGTGATTTGCTTGAACACAGTACAGCGAGTGGCAAAGAACACGAGCGTCATTATCGGTGGTGACCTTATCTTCCGGCTGGTATCTCTGGTTGTAACAATCTACCTTGCGCGCTATCTGGGCACTGCGGGCTTCGGTAAATACAACTTCGTATTTGCTTATCTCGCGTTCTTCAATATCATTACGGACTTAGGACTCCAGACGATTCTTGTCAGGGAGATGGCACGTGAACCCACGCGCGCACCGAAATTAATAGGAAACGCATATATCATCAGATGGATTCTGACCACGCTGGCAGTTGCTTCCTCTATCATTGTGATAACCTGGATGTCATATCCCGCGGATACCACCACCTATATTTACATCGCTTCTTTTACGGTGCTATTTATCTCATTCAGTGATTTCTATACTACCATCTTCTCAGCCAATCTCAGAATGGAATATAACATAATGGCGAAATTAGTTTTTAAAGCTTTGTCTGCCGGGCTTATATTATTGATTATTTTCTCGAAGGGCACGCTCATGCAGGTAATGGTTGCGTTAGTGTTCTCTGAAATGGTCAAAACATTACTAAATTATTCATTTTCCAGAAAATTCGTAAAACCACGATTTGAAATTGATTTTGGATTATGGAAATATTTATTTAAGGAAGCGTTGCCACTTGCACTTTCCAGCGTTATCTGGATAATTTATTTCCGTATAGATGTGGTAATGCTTTCGATGATGATGGGTGACACCGAAGTCGGACTTTATTCCGCTGCATATAAACTATCTGATCCTCTCTTACTTATCCCAAGCGCACTTATGATTTCTTTGTTTCCAATAATGTCTGCTTCCTTTAAAAGTTCAGAAGAAAGATTGATAAAGACCTATCGGCTAAGCATTAAGTATATTTTAATTATTATGTTGCCTATTGCTATCGGCACAACGATTATAGCTGATAAAGTTATTTTGTTGATTTATGGATCGGAATTTTCTGGTTCAGCAACTGCACTTCAAATATTGATCTGGGCGCTGATATTTATATCAACAAGTTCCGTATTGGCAAATCTGCTGGTCTCAATGAATAAACAAAGATTATATACAATTAGCACGGGAATATGCGCTATCACTAACGTAATTCTTAATTTCTTCCTCATTCCCATATTAAGCTATAATGGCGCAGCTATTGCAACAGTAGCGACAAATATTGTTCTTTTCATAGCAAGTTTTTATTTTGTTTCTAAGCATTTACAAATACTACCCATACACAGGATAGCAATAAAACCAGTGATTGGTGGGTTAATGATGGGCACTTTTGTATATTATTTCGATGTCAATATATTTCTGTTAATTTTTTTTGCGGGAGCGGTGTATCTGATGGCACTGCTAGCTTTAAAAACTTTTTCTGAAGAAGATTTTGATATAATTAAAAAATTAATATTGCCCACGATAGGCAAAATAAGTATTTATATAGGTAAAAATAAAAAATATTAATCGAAAACTCAGATAGTTTCCCTTTTAAATTTGTTAGATATATAGTAGTATAGATAATAGTACAGGAGGGATAAAAGTGAAGAAATTTGGCAGGGTTGGCGAATTTTGTCCCAACCCAGATTGCCCTGATTTCGGGAAGATCCAGAGTGAGCACCAACGGAACATAAAAAAGAACGGTAAGACCCGTAAAGGTGTCCAGCGTTACCAGTGCAAGACCTGCGGGCGGACATTCACGGAGACCTTTGGGACG
>QNAP01000162.1 GCA_003641795.1 Thermotogae bacterium
ATCCCACACGATCACACAGCCTCACGAGCGCCGAGTGAGCATCCATACAAAACGACCTCGAAGCCGCATGGATGCGGATGAGAGCGAAGCTGAAGCAGGAAGCTGAATCTTCGCATGGGTCGTTTTGTGGATGCGAAGGAGGAAAAAGCGAGTGCGAGCTGTGTGAGTGTGGAAAATGCGTCTTCCCTTGAGCATTTGCTATTCCATATTTCGTTTTAAGCATTCTCTTTCTGTATCCGTTTCTACGCACCTTTTCCGAAAGAGATGCAAGGCCTTTTTATCACCGTTACGTGTTGAGTAAATCGAACTGCTGTCTTGTCTACTTCCAAATGGCAAATATCTGCGCGTCATGCACCAAGGACAACTTGCTCGTTATCTCAGTGAACACCAAAACCAGAAAAGTTGCTCGTCGGTTGAAAAGGGCGCAGAAATATCTTCTCGCCCGACATGGATTCTCCTAATTCGCGCAAAAACTCGACATCCTCTCCGTCAGTAAGCCCCGGTACCTTCACCATGCGCAACTCGTGTGGAATCCGTTTCTCGCGAAGAATCTCGATGCTTTTCTCCACTTGTGGCCAAACGTTTTGTTCTATCCCTGTCGCTTTCGGATACTTCTTCGGGCACGCCTTCACGTCTACAGCTACATAGTCCAACAGGTAACTCACGTTTTCAAGAAGCTTTGGATTGGTTCCATTGGTATCGAGCTTTATCTTATACCCAAGGAACTTAAGAAAGTGTAGAAGAGATGGAAGCCCAAAATGGATCGTGGGCTCCCCTCCAGTTACACAGACAGCATCGAGGTGTTCTCTGAGACTACGAAGCTTTTCCAGCGCCTCCTTCGTTCTGTCGATTGTGGCTTCCTCGCCGTAAGCAATACGCCAGTTGTGGCACCAAGGGCATCTCAAATTGCAGCCAGTAGTGAAGATCATAGCGCAGGGTTCTCCAGGAAAATCTATCAGGCTGAAGGACTTCACACCTGCTATTTTGATACCCTCAACGTGCAGGCTCAATCACCACCGCTTTTCTATCTTGAAACTCCTGTCTCTTGCCATTATTCCAACTTTTCACAGGTCTGTAGTATCCCACCACCCTTGAATATACCTCCGTCTCCTCACCGCAGATGGGACATCTCTCCGTCTCACCTGCAATGTAACCGTGGGTTGGACACACCGAGTAGGTGGGGGTTACGGTAACATAAGGCAAAGAAAATCTCTTCAAGGTCTTCTTCAAAAAAACCTTCAAAGCGCTTGGATCCTCGATCCTTTCCCCTACAAAAAAGTGAACCACCGTACCGCCAGTGTACAAAGACTGGAAGGGTTCTTGATGTTTTGCCAGCTCAAAGGGATTATCTGTAAATCCAACTGGCGGCAGTGTGGAGTTGGTGTAATAAGGTTGATTTTCAGTGCCCGCCGTGATGAGGTCCGGAAACTCCGATTTATCCAGCCGCGCCAACCTGTGAGACGCAGATTCTGCCGGCGTCGCTTCGATATTGTAGAGATTCCCCGTTTCCTCCGTGAAACGTTCGGATCTTTTTACCATGTACTTCAGTACATGCAAAGCGAAACGTATCCCTCTTTCCGAAAGGATGCCTCCCTCGATGCCAAAATTCAGCAGAGCCTCATGCATGCCAACTAAACCAATGGTACTGAAATGGTTGGCCCAGTACTTTCCGAAGATTTTCTTCACCGGTTCCAGGTAGACCGCGCTGTAGGGATAAAGCCCCAGCTCGGTGAACTCCTCCACCCTCTTTCTCTTCTCTTCCAGAGATTCTTTTGCCGTTCGCATCACACCATCTAACAATGCGAAAAATCGCTCTTCGCTGCCTTTAGAAAGGTACATGAGTCGCGGCATGTTGATGGTCACCACTCCGATGGACCCAGTGAGAGGATGGGAAGCGAAAAGGCCTCCACGTCTTGTGATTCGCCGATGTACTGAGTTCTCCCCCGAAAGCTTGAAAAGGAGCTTTTCCATGTGCTCTCTCACCTTCCTGTTGTCCAACCTCAACCTACAACACATACTGCGCGCATCCTCCGGTTTCATGTTGGTGCTGAGATAGTTGGCAAAGTAAGGAGTACCATACCTGGCCGTGAGTTCTACAATACGTCGTGTTATTTCGCCGTCCCAATCGAAGTCCGAAGAAATGTTGTAGGTGGGTATAGGAAAGGAAAATGGACGATTCGCGGCGTCGCCTTCCATCATCACTTCGATGAATGCGAGGTTGACCATATCCATTTCTTCTTGGAATTCGCCGTAGGATTCCTCCATCTCTCGCCCCCCCACGATCGCGCGCCGGTCCGCGAACGTGGGAGGCACTCTCAAATCAAAGGTGAGATTGCTGAAGGGGGCCTGGAATCCCACACGGGTGGGTACGTTCATGTTGAAGATGAACTCCTGCATGAGCTGTTTCACTTCCCTGTACGTCAACCCATCATACCTAACAAAAGGGGCAAGTAGAGTATCGAAGTTTGAAAACGCTACCGCACCGGCTACTTCACCTTGAAGTGTGTACATGAAGTTTACCACCTGCATGAGAGCAGTAGAAAGATGCTTTGGAGGCCCAGACGAAATCTTTCCATCAACTCCTCCAAAACCTCGTCTCAAAAGATCCAGTAAATCCCAGCCTACACAATAGCTACTGAGATACCCGAGATCGTGGATGTGGAAGAAGCCCTCCTCGTGGTACTGAGCCACCTTTTCTGAGTAAAGATTTTCCAACCAGTAACGACTCACCACTTGTGAATGTAAGTATTGGTTGAGCCCCTGGAGTGAAAAGCCCATGTTCGCGTTTTCGCGTATTCTCCAGTCTTCTCCCTTGATATACGTTTCCACAAATCTCGTGTGTTCCGTGTAACTCGTCGATTCGAATACCAAAAAGATCACTCCCTTCCTTGAGTGTAAAAATATCGGAAAAGACAAAAGCTCCCTTCCCCCCAAGGGGTCGGGAACTGCTGTGGTGGGGCAGGTCTCCCGGCTTCAGGATCATCCTACTTTCCGCACCTTCCCAGGTTTGTACCCAGTGGTTCGCTGCGGATTTCGTCCCCCGTTACGGTGGCTGGGCCGCGCCGGATTTTCACCGGCTTCCCTTTTAACCTTTCCTTAGGACCCTCACCACGTGAGTTATTTGGTTTCTGCAGTTTTTATTATACATCGAAGATTTTGAAGACGAAGATGAAGAATTGGTTAAAAAGCTTAAGGCGAAGAGACCAGACAAACGCTGGGAGACATAGCGTGTTTGAACTTTCGACGAACATTAGGTGTCTAACCCTGTAGTGAAACTCTTCTTAAGGAGGGATCGATGTTGAAGAGAAAGGCTTTTTTGGCGGTTTTGACCATCATGGTGTTGGTGCTGACAGCATGCTTTCAGGTGGCCACTGCTCCAGAACCAACTGAGGTCAGTTACGCTTTCTATTTGACCGACAAACCGACTGTGGAAGCAGAGCATCTTTACATGGCCATCGACTCTGTCAGTTATCAAATTGCTGGTGAAGAGGGTGGTTTCACAACGGTGTCAACGGATTCCACCGTTGTGGACCTTTTCGAGTTCGCTGGTGATCTGCTTGCACTTGGTGATGCGGATTTGGAAGGAACGTTGACCAAGATACGACTTGAAGTGAGTGCGGCTAACGTGGTAACGGATGAGGGTACCTACGGATGTGACGTGCCTCCCGATAAGGTCGACGTCATCGTTCCGGAATATGAGTTTGCGGAAGAGTTGGACGTGTTGATCGACTTCGAAGCAGGGGCTTCAATTCACAAAACAGGTGGCCCTTCTCCAAGCTACAAATTAAGGCCAGTGGTCAAGGCGTCGATAATGGTTCCTGAAGAGAGAATTGAGATCGGTGGAACTGTTCAAGATTCTTCGGGTACGGGTTTGTCGGGGTATATCGTCGCCCTCTTTAAAACCGAAGAGCCCTCCACCGACTCCGAGAACATCTTAACCATGACGGTCTCTCACAGAAGTGGTGGGCGATGGGGCGCGGGAGATTTCAGACTCTTAACAACGGCAGATGACGCCACCCATGCGGTTGGGGTTCTCGATGCAGAAACCGTGGAAGAAGGCACTTCCACCATGCTGATAATCAACGCGATACTCGATAGCACTTCCGTGGTGCTGGATTCAGACAAGGATGGAATAGTTCTAACAGTCTCAGAATGATGCCACACTTTTAATCGAAAGCGGGGTCTTAAAGGACCCCGCTTTCGATTTCCAAAACAAAACTCAATCGATCCAGCTAAATGTTCCACAACATGTTGTAGTTGTTGACAGAGAAATCAGCGCCGCAGGCTCTCTTCTTTCAGGGGAAAAGTAAGGCACTTGCATTAGATAGAGTGATGGGCATGCGATGAGGAAAACACGTTGAAACCACTATAATA
>QNAP01000163.1 GCA_003641795.1 Thermotogae bacterium
AAGAGAATAATCGGTATCGTTGAAAACATGGCCTACCTGAAATGCCCCCATTGCGGAGAAAAGGTCCAGCTCTACGGCTCAAGCCATTGCAAAGAGCTTGCGGAGGAGTTCAACGTTCCTATACTTGCCAGTGTGCCATTTGATCCTGCCATCGTAGAGTTGTCAGATCTTGGCAAACCCATCGTGAGTTGGTACAGAGGTAGCTCCTCAGAGGAGGTGTGCCGCAAGCTCGCAGCAGAGACGATTGAGCGCATCGAGCGTCTGGAGGAGGATCCAAGCCGTGCAACGTGAAGAACTCAAGGTTCTTCTCGACCGTGAAACGATTCTAAAGCGTGTAGCAGAAATGGGGCAGGAGATAGGAGAATACTATGCAGATAAAACCAATTCCATCGTTGCGATATGTGTCCTGAAGGGGTCGATACACTTCTTCAGCGAGTTGGTACTAAACATCCCACTGAACGTGATGTACTCATTTGTTCATGTTTCGAGTTATATCGGTTCGAGTTCCACTGGCAAGATACGGGTGAATTCCTGGATCGACGTGCCCGTGTCGAACGAGTACGTTTTGCTGGTAGAGGACATTGTGGACACCGGAAATACGATACGCTATATCATGAAATACCTCCAAAGATACAAACCGAAGGACATCAAACTTGCAGCTTTGATTGAAAAGAAAGCCCATGATCACGGAATAAATATCGATTTCCTTGGATTCCAAATAGAAGATCGCTTCGTGGTTGGTTATGGACTCGATTACGATGGGAGGTTTAGGAACCTCCCATTTGTGGGATACAAAGAGTGAGATGGACGAGAACAAGGGCAGCGTGGCTATCCTCGTCGTTCTCATGATGGCTATGGTGATCATCACCATTCTGGCGTCGAAGATCACTCACATGGTAATGCTCCAGCTTGAAGCGGGTGAAGCTGTGTTGAGCAACGTGGTGGAAAAATATGAGTTGATTGCCACTGATACGTGGAATTCTAGGTAGGTGAGAGCATGATCTACAGGTCCGTCATTGGGTTGGAAATACACGTACAGCTCCAAACGAAAACCAAGATGTTTTGTCCTTGCTCAGCAGAGGTTTTCGACAAACCTCCAAATACGTCTGTTTGCCCTGTTTGTACGGGACAACCTGGAGTGTTGCCTGTCATCAATGAGGAAGCCGTGAAGTTGGCCGTGCTCACCGCTTTGGCGCTCAACTGTCGCATCAACCGGTTCTCTCGCTTCGACAGGAAGAACTACTTCTACCCCGATCTTCCAAAGGGCTATCAAATCACCCAGTACTTTTATCCGCTGGCAGAAGTGGGATTCCTCTCCATAGAAGACGACAATGGGGAAGAGAAGAGAATCGGAATTAGAAGAGTACACTTAGAAGAAGATGCCGGGAAACTCTCCCATGAGAAAGACAGAAGTCTTGTAGATTTCAACCGTTGCGGTGTCCCACTCATAGAAATCGTGACGGATCCAGATATCGGATCACCGGCTGAAGCCAGAAGGTTCATGGAAAAATTGCGCGCCATTGTACGCCACATCGGTGCTTCAAGTGGGGACATGGAGAAGGGAGCACTCAGATGTGATGCCAACATCTCCGTTGAAGAAGTGGAAACCGGGCGAAGAAGTAACAGAGTGGAAGTGAAGAACATAAACTCTTTCCGATTCGTGGAGAAAGCTCTGGAATTCGAGTTTGAAAGAATAGTGGAAGCCTTGAAAAACGGAGAAAACGTCGATCAAGAAACTCGGGGATGGGACATGAAATCGAGAATCACAATCCCCATGCGTAGCAAGGAGGAAGAAGCAGATTACAGGTACTTCCCAGAGCCAGACCTTCCTCCCCTAATTCTGAACGAGGAACTCGTGGAAAGCTTGCGACATTCTCTTCCCGAATTACCGGAAGAGCGTGCGCAGCGATTCGTGGAAACATTCGACATTTCCCCGAAAGAAGCCAAAATTCTCGCCCTTAGAAAACCCGTTGCAGACTTCTTCGAAGAAACCGTAAAGCTTTATAGAGATCCCAAGAAAGTAACCAACTGGATCCTTAGCGAGCTTTTGAGGGAGATGAAAGAGGAAGATGCCGAAGCGATTCCGTTGAAACCGTCTCAACTGGCGGAGCTTTTGACCCTCATAGATGAAGGTGTCATCTCCACGAGGATCGCGAAAGAACTCCTGCCTGAGATAGCCTCCAAGGGTGCTTCAGCCAAGAAACTCGTCGAGGAACGAGGACTTTCTCAGGTGGGAGATGAGGATCTCATAAGATCACTCTTGAAGCGAGCCATGGACGAAAATCCCGACGTTGTTGAGAAGTACAGATCGGGAAAGACGAAGGCGATGGGTTTCTTCGTGGGTTATGTGATGAAAGAAACAAAGGGAAAGGCGAATCCAGCGGTGGTGAACAGGATTGCTAAGGAACTCCTCAATCAAGATTCTTAGTTATCTGCTCGTCTTCATGAGCGTTTCCGCAACTTGTCTGGGATCTGGCATCGTCTTTGGCTCGGATGATTTCCTGATACTGGGTTCCTCTGGCTTTTTATCTGTGGGGCTTCAAAAGGAAGGCGCGCTCTTCGGTGTGAGGTTGAACGCATTCGAGAAGTCCTATACCGTTAAAGAGGTAAAATTGGGGATTTTTTCCACCAAGACCAAGATCAAAACTTCGGAATCCCACGCCGATTTTTCCGTAGGGCTTTGCTTACCTGAAGTAACGCTGTGGGTGTTTCTAAAAGCGGGATATCGAAATTTCTTCCCTGTTCCATACTCTACTGAGGTTGGTTATGGGATTTGGCGCGGTAGCTTCTTAATGCTGTCGAAAACCTCCGTAAGGATCCCCCTGGCAACATTGAGCGTGGGATACAAATCCGAATCTTTCATCACGCCGGTGCGGAACCGCTTCGATAGAACCTTCTACTTGAATGCTCCTTTTCTGAGTTTGAGAATGCGACTTGGAAACGGTCTGTGGTATGTGGGAACACCTTTGAAGACGTTCGACTCCCTCGGAGAGTATGGCGTCACCATTGGAATGGGAAGAACCGATTTCTGGTCTCTGGTGTTGGATCTGGATTTCTTCAAAGGAGCGAGAATAAATCCCATGCTCTGGTTCAACTTTCGAGATGGTTCCATTGGCTACTCTGTTCGCTTGAGTGGCAGATTAGGTTACGACTTCACGGTGAAGATCTCTCCACAGGAGGCGTTTTTGATACTTGGGTGGTGATCTCTCCGTATACATCCATGTCCCTTTCTGCTCCAGGCGCTGTATCTACTGCGATTTCGTGTCCATAGCTTCGTCAGATCCAGAGAGTTATCGTCGATACTTCGAAGCTTTGTGGGAAGAGATCGAACTGCGAGCTTCTCAACTGGAAGATCACGAGATCGTGAGTTTGTACTTTGGAGGAGGGACACCGTCGCACGTTCCGGTATCTTTGCTCTTTGAAACCGTCAATCGTATCGCTCGATACGCGCACTTTCACGACAAGTTCGAGTTCACGGTAGAAGTGAATCCTGAAGACGTAACGGAGGTCTTAGTGCAAGACTACCTTTCCATGGGTGTGAACAGGGTCAGTGTGGGACTTCAATCGGCTCGAGACGAGGTGTTACGGGCGATCGGTCGCCCACATACGATAAAAGATTTTTTGAGCGTCTGGAAAACACTTGAGCGCCATTTTTACGATCTCAACGTGGATTTCATAGTAGGCTTGCCGTTGGAAGACGGAGAAGTCATTTCCGAAAACGTGAGAATTATCGAAGAACTCCGACCCCCACACGTGTCGGTATACGTGTTGGAAGAGAAAGAGTTCGACAACGATCTGAGGCGTCGACTTCCAACCGAAGATGAAACGATCAAGCACTTCCTCAGATTTTGCAACGCTCTCACTAAAGCGGGTTACCGCCGTTACGAGATTTCGAACTGGTACCTCGCCAAACCTTCTCTTCACAACCTCCGTTACTGGGAGAATCGTGACTATCTCGGTCTTGGCCTTTCGGCTGGAGGACACATTGGCTGGTTTCGATACGTGAACGTGTCGGATCTGGCTCTTTACCAAACCAGACTGAGAGAAGGCAAATGCCCCCATGAATACGCGCAGACAAATACTGAGGAGAAGGAACTCAAGGAAACACTCTTCATGTGTCTGAGGCTGATGGAAGGATGCGATCTCGAGGAGCTTAAAGAGAAGTTCTCACCAACCCTTATCGAGTGTTACGTTGAAAGACTCGTAGTCGATTCCCAGTACTTTGAGCGCTGTGGCAACCGACTTCGATTGACCCCATTGGGGCTCCTCCACAGCGCCAGCGCTCTCGAGCGATTGGTATAAACCGTGTGCAGGTTATGCGGAACTAACACGATCTTTCCCAGCATTTTTTGAAGCATACAGAGCTTTATC
>QNAP01000164.1 GCA_003641795.1 Thermotogae bacterium
GCGCCGAGTGAGCATCCATACAAAACGACCTCGAAGCCGCACGGATGCGGCTGAGAGCGAAGCTGAAGCACGACGCTGAATCTTCGCGAGGGTCGTTTTGTAGATGCGAACGAGGGAAAAAGCGAGTGCTTGCTGTGCGAGCGTGAGGGATTCACCACTTTCACCCGTTTGTGAGTGCGAGAGAGGAAAAAAGCGAAGCACAACAAGCATCCTGCAATGTGAAATCCTCCACCTTCCCAGAAAGGTCGCTGATATTGTTGGTTGCTACTGATTTTTGAGACACCCTGTCCATCCAAGATAGAAAACAGTATCTCTGAAAGAGTAGTTTCTCAACACTTTAATAAAGCAAAGAACGAAAAGGATGATTTGCGATATTGCACCTCATCCTATTGGAGAAAGGGGCTTTTTCGAACGCACTCAATTTAACAGAGCTTCAACAAGGTTGTACTCTAAAAATCAAATGAAAGCATAGTTGCTCGCTTGGCGTTCGTAAGGTTGTAAGAAGGGTATTCGGCACATCAAAGTGAGCTTCAGGCAAGAGCACACCGAAACCGCAGGATGGGCGGAACATAGATCTGAGTCGGGATGTAGAATCTTCATCGTTCTTGCAAAAAACGATCATCTCGTTCTGAATATCGTTCGAAAAACCACCAACTTTTTGGCATAATCTTCCAAATCCGAGGGTACAGTGAAGGGGTTCTCCGCAATCTCATGCTCATCGAAAAGCGCAAGGAATTCCTCTACCGGCGCGATGCCAACGAACTTCAGATGTTCTGTCTTGTAGTGCATGGGAATGACTATGCGAGGTTCTATCGTGTCCACTATTTCTTTGGCCTCACGAGCATCCACCGTGAAGTGTCCTCCGACAGGGATCATGAGCACATCCACAGGCTTTAGTTTCTCCGACACGCCGTCGATCACTTCACCTATATCGCCCATGTGAACAACCGAAACGCCATCCACCACCATTCTAAATACTATGTTCTTGCCTCTGTGCTTACCTTGAGCATCATCGTGGTAGGTCTCGTAACCCACGATCTCTACTCGTTCGAACTTATGGTGTCCAGGCGTCGAAACAATCTGAGGATTCCCCTTCACGTACCCGTGAGCGTTGTGATCAAAATGTTGATGGCTTTCGGTAACGATATCAGCTGCAACATCGAACATCGGATAGCCAATACTTGGATCGTACGGGTCAGTGATGATCTTCACACCTTGTCCCTCGATCAGAAAACAAGCGTGCCCCAACCAGTAAACTTTCAGACTATCCCTCCTCGTCACTTCGCACCCGCTCGGTTATCTCAACGAGCTCCACGAAGCTATCACCAAGGCTGGCACCTCCGACGAGCCCTCCATCCACACTCTTTTGAACGACTATGCCGAACCAGTTTTCAGGCTTTATGCTACCACCGTAAAGAACTGGTACTTCAACGTTCTCACCATAGAGTCCCTTCAGAAGATCCTTGATGAATTTCATGGCTTCCTCCGCCTGTTGAGGTGTAGCAACAACCCCTGTACCGATCGCCCAAACGGGTTCATAGGCGATTACCAGCTTCCGCACATCTTCCGCTGAAAGTCCTTCCAATCCCAACCTGATCTGGCGTTCAACAACGTTGAAGGTCAAACCCTTCTGTCGTTCTTCGAGCGTCTCTCCTACGCAGAATATCGGGGTCATACCGTGCCTCAAAACAGCCTTGATCTTTCTGTTCACCATCTCATCTGTCTCACCAAAGATCTTTCTGCGCTCTGAATGCCCGACTATGACGTACTCCACGCCCAGCTCCTTCAGCATCACCGGCGAGATTTCTCCTGTAAAAGCTCCCTCATCCTCATGGTATACGTTTTGAGCCCCAAGTTTTATAGAACTTCCTGAGACGATTTCAGCAACGCTCGGAATGTCCACAAACGGCGGACAAATGATCGTCTCCACACCTTTGGGTCTGACAGCAGAGGCCAGCTTCTGTACGAAAAGGGTCGCCTGAGAAGGTGTTTTATGCATCTTCCAGTTCCCAGCCAGTACGAGATGTCCTCTCTTCCTGTCCGCAATGCTCGCTATCCCCGGTAATTCCTTCCCTTCTAAGAACTCGAGGGACGCACCACCGCCAGTGGAAACGTGACTCATCTCCTTTTCGAGTCCAAACTTTGTCACCGCAGCGGCGCTGTCCCCACCACCAATGACCGTGATGGCCTCCTTCATGCCAGCCAAAAACTCCGCAATTCCCTTGGTTCCATCAGCAAAACTTTCTATTTCGAAGACACCCATAGGGCCATTCCACACCACAGTCTTAGCATCTCTGAGCTTTTCTTTGAATAGGTCGAGGGTCTTCGGACCTACATCGAGGCCCATCCAGCCTTGTGGTATGCCCTCGTCCACATCCACAATGCGCTTTTCGACACCTTCCTCGATCTTCTCAGCTATCACTGTGTCCATCGGAAGCACCAATTCAACACCCTTTTCCTGGCATTTCTCGACAATCTCTTTGGCGAGATCGAGTTTATCCTCTTCCACTTTGGAGCTGCCAACGTCCTTTCCAAGAGCTTTCAAGAATGTGAACATCATGGCCCCACCGATGAGTATCCTGTCAGCCTTCTCAAGCAGGTTCGTGATGACTCCAATGTTGTCGGAAACCTTCGCTCCTCCCAACACCACCACATAAGGATGTTCAGGCTCATACGTCACCTTACTGAGAAAGCGTATCTCCTTCTCCATAAGAAATCCCGCGATACTGGGTAAGAACTGAGCTATACCAACGTTAGATGAATGGGCACGATGAGCCGTTCCAAAGGCGTCGTTCACGTGGATCTCCGCAAGCTCTGCCCAAGACTTACTGAGTTCAAGATCGTTCTTTGTCTCTCCCGGATGAAAACGCGTGTTTTCGAGCAAGACAATCGAGCCATGTTCGAGCCCCTTGAGCCTTTCCTTGACTGCCTCACCTGCAACGTCGGATATGAAGGCGACTGGCTTTTCGAGCAATTCCTCCAATCTTTTGGCGACGGGTTCTAAGGAATACTTCGGATCTTTTACACCTTTGGGTCGTCCCAAGTGCGAAAGGAGAATGAGAAGACTCGCCCTTTCCGCAACATACCGAATCGTTTCTAACGCGGCTCTAATCCGTGTATCGTCTTGCACCACGCCATCTTTCAACGGTACATTGAAGTCCACACGCATGATAACCCGCTTACCTGAAAGCGGTGCATCCTTCACCGTAAGTTTCCTCATATCTCTGATCCCTCCTTCGAATTATTTTACTCGTCTACAAGATACGCGATCTGCGCGCCCATGCTTTTGAACTTTTCCAGAATGTCTTCGTATCCGCGAAATATGTGCTCGATCTTCGAGATGACGGTCCTCCCATCTGCCATGAGTCCTGCAATGACCAGCGCAGCAGCAGCCCTCAAATCCGTCGCCTCAACCGGAGCTCCCAGAAGTTTCTCGACTCCCTCGATAACGGCTGTACCATCCTCAACACTTATAGAAGCTCCCATTCTGTTCAACTCGGGTACATGGTGAAACCTACCCCGAAAAACGTGCTCTCTTATCACAGAAACCCCTTCCACAGTGGATAGCATCGTTGTGATTTGAGGTTGCAGATCTGTCGGAAAACCGGGATAAGGCTGCACATCTATATGAACGGGCCGATACTCGCCATCGGGCACTATGCGAACCCACGAATCGCCGACTTCGTAAACCACACCTGCACGCTTGAAAACATCGAAAAGCGCCTTCAAATGTGCTGGTTCCACTCCCTCAATCGTGACATCACCCTTCGTGGCTGCCCCCGCTATGAGATACGTCCCAGCTTCTATGCGGTCGTTCATAATAGAAAACTCACAACCGACGAGCTCCTTAGTGCCTTTCACGATCACGGTAGATGTTCCTGCTCCTTCGATCTGTGCACCGCACGCATTTAAAAAGCGCTGCAAATCGACTATCTCCGGCTCTTGAGCCGCGTTCGTTATCATCACTTCGAGCCCTCCCACCGCAGCTGCCGTCGTCATCACGTGCTCTGTCGCGCCAACACTCGGTTGAGGGAAACTGACAATCTTGCAGGATTCTTCAGATTGCTTGGCAACACACGCATCCACCACACCGTGCTTCACTTCCACGCTAAAGCCTATCTTTTTCAGACCGTCTATGTGAAAATTCACGGGGCGCACTCCGATGGCACAACCTCCAGGTTGAGGAACACGTGCTTCTCCCGTACTCACCGTTATGGGTCCAAGAACGTTGAAGGAAGCTCTCATCTTTCGAACGAGCTCGTAAGGCACCTCATTCGTTTGCAATCCCTCGTTTTTCAAGATCAGCGTGTTACCGTCCCATTTGGAAGAAATACCAAGAC
>QNAP01000165.1 GCA_003641795.1 Thermotogae bacterium
CGGAAGCTGCTTTCAGAACATATCAGGAAGCGCTGAGCGCCTACAATGCTGGCGAATTCAAGAGAGCGGAACTTCTCTTCGAGTACGTGCTCCAGATCTACCCGAAGTTAGAGAGTGAGATCCCCGAATTGAAACTCTATCTGGGCGTGAGTGCTTATCATGCCGGTGACTACGCGAAGGCGAAAACCTATCTCCAACTCTTCCCAAACTCCCCTCTGGCACAAGAGCTGCTCAACAGAATAAACGAACTGGAGGAAGAAGGTGAACTCGAACTGCCCAACTGGAGTGAACACACCGTGCGGTTGCCCCCGAAACCCGCGACCTCCTCAACTCGAGTAGAGGAAGTTTCCACTCCATCTTCGAACCACCTTCTGATTGTCGCCTTATTATCACCCCTCATCGCAGTAGGTAGCTTCCTACTCATCTCCTTTCTCTTTGCAAAAGTGGGATTGCTTCGCATGAAACCAAGCGAAAGACGGCCTGTCACGGTTGCTACTGGCAAAGGAGAATCGATCGAGAAATTTGACGAAGTCTTGATCCCAGAGTTAGAAAATTTTCCTGAAGTGCAAAAGGAGGTAGCAGAAGCGGAAGAGATAGAAGAGATCGAAGTGGAGAAAATCCTTCAGGAAGAGTTGGAAGACGTCAGAAGCCTGCTGGAAGGAGTTATAACGGAAGAAGAAGTCGAATCTGACCAATCAGAACGAAGAAAGGGCGCAGAAGATGAGACGAAAGAAACCGAGCTATCCGAACCGGAGGTTTTTTCGCAGGCTATAGAAGTTCTCAAACAGCGTTTGAAGGAAGCGGAACACACATCATCAAAAGAAGATCAAGAGTACATGCCCATCGAAGCACTCGGAAAAACGAAACCCTTCCCGGAACTTGTAGAGGAGTTAGAAAGCAAGGAAGAGCTGGAAGATGAGGAAATTCAAGCTTTGGTGAAAGCTGCTACTCTATACACGAAGGAGCTGTCAAATGACGGTGGAGGAGAATAACTCGCTTTATTTGTTTGACGATCACCTTGCAAGAATCAGTGGCAGAATACTTGTTGGGGTGGATGAAGCAGGACGTGGACCATTGGCGGGTCCTGTGGTAGCCGCCGCTGTGGTCCTAACTCAGAAAATACCTAGAGTCAATGACTCAAAAAAACTCAGCGCTCAAGCCCGAGAAGAGCTCTTTTCGGAGATTCTCAGCAACTCCATCATTGGCATTGGCCTGGCAACCAATTCTGAGATCGACATGTACAACATACTACGGGCGACAAATCTCGCGATGCTCCGCGCTGTGAAACGGGTTTTCGAAGTGGTGAACCCTGAAGAATGCCTCCTGATCGTCGACGGTGCGCATATGCAACTACCAGGATTTTGCATCAATCTGGTGAAAGGTGACAGCAAGAGCGCATCTGTAGCGGCTGCCTCTATCGTAGCCAAGGTTTTCAGAGACACTCTCATGGAAATTTATGATAGTATCTATCCTGGATACGGTTTTTCATCCAACAAGGGTTATCCAACACCCAAGCATTTGTATGCCCTGGGAGCCCTTGGGCCGTCAAAGCTCCATCGGAAATCGTTCAGATCCACTCGAGCAAGTCGCAGGAGGTGAAGAAAAGCTTGACGAAGCTCAAAACCATATCGATGGAATGGACCGGTCATAGTCTGATACTCATCGACCAGAGAAAGCTTCCCCACATTGAAGAACACGTCGAATGCAAGTCGCACACGGAAGTGGCCGACGCTATAAAAAAGATGGTTGTCAGGGGTGCTCCCGCTATTGGTGCGGCAGCAGCTTTCGGTTATGTCCTCGGTGTCGAAAAATTTTGCGGAAACGACAAAAGGGGACTCAAAGAGCACATGTCGCAGGTCAAGCAAGAGCTCGCAACCACGAGGCCTACCGCCGTCAACCTGTTCTGGGCGCTCAACAGGATGGAGAAACTCTTCGAAAGGTTGGCGGAAGATGCGGTTTCGAAAGGCGAAATCTTCGAGAACCTGGAAAGCGAAGCGTTGAAGATCGCATACGAGGATATCGAAACCAACAAATCCATAGGTCGATACGGAGCAGAACTCCTCCCAGAAGAAGCCTTTGTCATAACGCACTGTAATGCTGGAGCGTTGGCAACGGTGGACTATGGAACAGCCATAGGTGTGATACGTTGTGCAAAGGAGATGGGAAAAAGGGTGCACGCATATGTGGACGAAACCCGCCCGTATTTGCAGGGGGCACGGTTGACCACGTGGGAATTGTTGAAACTCGGCATAGACACCACCCTGATAAGCGACAACATGGCTGGATGGGTACTCAAAACACGGCGCGTAGATGCGATAATCGTGGGTGCGGATCGCATCGCCGCTAACGGCGACGTGGCCAACAAGATCGGAACCTATTCTCTCGCGGTCCTTGCCAATCGTCACGGCGTACCCGTGTATGTGGCCGCCCCAACATCCACCCTCGACTTGAACACACCTACTGGTAAAGAAATTCCAATAGAAGAGCGGAGCCATCGTGAAGTTACCCATTGCCATACTGTGAAGATAGCGCCTGAAGGGGTGAAGGTGTTCAATCCGGCCTTCGATGTGACAGAACACGAGTTGGTGTCTGCCATCATCACGGAAAAGGGCGTTGTGAGACCGCCCTACAGAGAGAATCTAAGACGACTCTTTGAGGAGTGATGGGCCTTGGAAAAGGTCTTCGTTATCACCTCAGGTAAAGGTGGTGTGGGGAAAACCACCATCACGGCAAACCTCGGTTGCACTCTTGCGAAGATGGGAGACAAAGTCTGTCTCATAGATGCCGATATCGGTCTGAAGAACCTCGATGTGGTACTGGGCTTGGAAAACAGGATTATCCACACCGTTGTAGATGTGACAACGGGGCGCGTCAAACCCGAGGAAGCACTGGTGAGGCACAAGACTTTGAAGAGCCTGTACCTGCTTCCAGCATCTCAGATCGCCACCAAGGAGATGGTCTCTCCTGAAGATATGAAACGGATCGTTCACGAACTCTACCCAAACTTCGACTACATCATCATCGACTCTCCGGCCGGCATCGAGCGCGGCTTCAGAAACGCCGTGGCAGCCGCAGAAACGGCGATCGTGGTGTCCACGCCCGATCTCCCGTCGATTTCAGACGCTGATAGAGTTATCGGCCTTCTCGAGGGATCAGGGTTTGACAGCGAGCAGATCAAGCTAATAGTAAACAGGATCAAGCCGAAGATGGTCAAACGCGGCGAAATGTTGACAAAAGAAGACATTGTGGAAGTTCTGGCAGTACAACTTCTCGGTCTGATACCCGATACCGACGAGATGGTGATCGCTACAAACCGAGGTATACCTGTCTCTCTAAACGGTAACGAGGGTGTGGCTCGAACTTTCGAGAACATCGCAAGAAGACTCAAAGGGCAGCCCGTCAACGTGGAGGAAGATATCCCTGCTGAAAAGTTAGGCTTCGTCGAAGCATTTCTCAGACTATTCCGGAGAACGAGGGGATGATGCCATTGTTCTTTGGGTTCATGAGAAGAAAGAAGAAAAAAAGTGCCAGAGAGGCAAAGGAACGTTTGGGTGCCATGCTCTCCACCAGAAAGCGCTCCGTTCCAGTAGAAGAGATACTCGGCGAGAAAATCTCGAAGGAATCTGTCGGAGACGTGGAACACTTGATCAAACGTTGGGCCGTTGAGAGGTTTAAAGTAGGAGAAAAAAACATCAAAGTGGAGTTTGAAGAACACAACGGATATGTAGTAATCATCACAAACATCACCTTTGATTGATAGCCACTACGGGAGGGGAAATCATGATTCGTATCCTGAACGTCAAAACCAACACGCGCATGGAGGCAGTGGACATCACTGCGCAAGTTATGAAGATCATTGGAGATTCGGGAGTGGAAAACGGTATCTGTGTTGTTTTCGTTCCCCACACCACAGCGGGAGTCACCGTTAACGAGAGCTACGATCCTTCTGTAGCTTTAGATATCCTCGATGCTTTAGAAAAGATGGCTCCTCGTTCTGCCGGATACCGGCACATGGAAGGGAACGCAGATGCCCATGTGAAAACCTCTTTAGTTGGAAACAGCGCCTCCTTGATCATTGAAAGTGGAAGACCGATCCTTGGTCGGTGGGGTGGCGTATTCCTTATGGAGTTCGACGGTCCCCGGGAAAGGACCGTTTACGTGAAGATCCTCGAAGGATGATTCTTCAACACAGGAGGTGTCACATATGGCAAAGGTAACGGTAGACAAGGATGCGTGCATCGGCTGTGGAGTCTGCGAAAATCTCTGTCCGGAAGTCTTCAAGTTGGGCGACGACGGAAAAGCCACGACCCTTGTCTCCGAA
>QNAP01000166.1 GCA_003641795.1 Thermotogae bacterium
CATACAAACGGGCACCGAGCATTTCTCCTCCACCACCCCAGAATCCCTCACGATCACACGGCCTCACGAGCGCCGAGTGAGCATCTTCTACCTTTCTCCCTTGATTTCACATTGCAGGAAGCTTGTCTTGCGAAGCGCCGAGGTGAGCACTCATACAAACGGGCACCGAGCTACATGGATGTAGCGAGCATGAAGCTGAAACAGGATGTTGAATCTTCATGGGAGTGCCCGTTTGTGAGTGCGAGCGAGGAAAAAAGCGAAGCACAACATGCTTTCTGCAATGTGAAAACCTCCATCTCTTCGCGTGGGTTGTTTTGTGGATGCGAACAAGGGAGAAAGCGAGTGCAAGCTGTGTGAGCGTGCGGAATACATCCCTTCCTTCTCTATGTAATGCCCTGAACAATTGCCCTTCCAGAAACGTCGCTGATATTGTTGGCTGTTACTGATCTTTGAGGCCCTAATAAAACATGGTCTTCCGCTGTGACGTCGATGTCGAGGAGTACCGGATCAACTTCGAAGACAACGCGGACAAGTCCATGTTGCAGGCATTTGCTGATTGGATGGGAGGATAAAGATCGACATTAAATTCTGAATTCCTCAGGGTGATCACGTTGTACATGACCTTTGACGGATCCGTAAAAACTGCGCACCTCGTCTTCTAACTCGAGCAAGGCTCCCACTATATCAGGGCGATACCAACTGCCAGCGAGCTGTTTCAACTCGTCAAAGGCCTCGTCTAACGGGCGAGCTTTCTTGTAGGGTCTTTCACTCACTATAGCGTCGAAACTGTCGGCAACCGCAACTATGGCTCCAACAAGGGGGATCTCTTCCCCTTGGAACCCGTTGGGATATCCCGTGCCGTCCCATCGTTCATGGTGTGTTAATGCAATCTCCGCCGCACACTTCAAAATCGAGGAAGTGCTCCTGCTGAGAATGCTGTGACCTATTATTGTGTGAGTCTTCATGAGCTCGTATTCTTCCTCCGAGAGTTTGTCGGGTTTCAGGAGAATTCTATCTGGTATCCCTATCTTGCCCAAATCGTGTAATGGTGCGGCAAATTGCAGTTTTGTAACGACACCAGCACCCTGTCCCAATTTCTCGGCGATCCGGCCGCTCAACCATCCAACGCGCATGGTATGTTCGTGAGTCTCGTCGTCTCGATATTCCGATACATTGTAGAGCGTTTCTATCAATTCCATGGTGAGTTGCCGGTTTTCGCTGGCTAATTTCTTGAGCGCTTCGGACGAAGTTTTCTTTGCCAAGAAAAGTCGCGCTGTTAGGGTGTGCCTGAATTTGTAAAAAGGAAGGTGGCGCTCAGCGAGCATCAATCGCGCGGAGAGTGTTGAAAGATCCACAGGTTTGCCTATGAAGTCATCTGCCCCAGCTTCGGCAGCCTCTTTCATTCTCTTTTCATCTGTAAAGGCCGTCAGAATTATCACCATCGCGGGATAACCTCTGTCACGTATTGCCTTCGTCGCTGTTATTCCATCGATTCCCGGCATGGAAATGTCCATAAAAACGATATCCACATCCTCTTTATCGAGTTTTTCCAGTGCCTCCCTTCCATCCGTTGCTTCTACCACGCTGTGGCCTTTGTATTCGAAAAACCGAGCCAGCATTTCCCGAATTCCGTGCTCGTCTTCCACTACCATCACTCGTGCCATTTCAGCTTCCCTTCCGATAAGATCAAGATCAAACATTTCACATGCGCACTTGCGAATATTCTGTCCATCACCGCCCCCACCTTTTCCAACTCTTTCTCTGATACCAAAAGCACAAATGCGTCGTAAAGTCCAACATCCTCGTCCGTAACCTCTTCCCACGCCTTGACAGTGTACTCTTTATCCGTGAAGCGTTCCAGCATCTTTTCAGCTAAAGGGAGGTATTGTTCCATCTGTTTTGTGCACGTTAGGAGTGTCTTCTTTTCAAGGATAGTCGCGAATTTGGATGCAACTTCTTTGATATCGGCGCCTTTCTCAATCGTGACGACTTCCGCGTTCTTTATCCGGGCACCCGTGTAGAGCACGAATCGCGTGTTCAATAGCGAGGATTCTCCCTTCAGCTTCTTGATCAGTTCCTCTCCACTCACGTCTGGCAATCCTACGGTAGTCACCACTAAATCTGGCGTGTGCTCTAAAGCTTTGAGATACGCCTCTGCGCCAGTGACAGCTTCGACCAGACTGTACCCCTTCAATGTGCGTTTCACCAACTCCCGTGTCTCTCTATCTGGTTCAACAACCAAAACCTGGACGTGCTCTTTGGCTTCAAAGGAAGTGGGTCTTTGAAGCCTTGGGAGCTCGACATGAAACTTCGTGCCTTTTCCTTCCTCACTTTCAACGGTGATGACGCCGTTCATCAGATCCACGAATCTCTTCACTATGGCCAGTCCAAGTCCCGAGCTGACCGCTGTTTTATCACCTTGGAAGGGCTCGAAAATTCTTTCAAGCTCTTCTCTGGATATACCTCTTCCCGTGTCGGAAACCTCTACAATGATCCTATCACTAGACACCTCTAACTTCCCTCTGACTGCACCTTCTTCGGTGTATCTAACAGCGTTGCTGAGAAGATTGGAGATAATGGCTGACAAGAGCTTGAAATCACAGGAAAAGAGTTCCTGGCCGACCAGATCGAACTTGAAATCCAACCCCTTTTGTCGAGCGAGATCTTCGTGCTGCTTTATGATTGGCTCCAAGGTACTGAAGCGTACGAGTTCAGATTTGACCGCCAACCTGCCTGTTTCTACCCGAGACAGATCCAAAAGGTTGTTCACTAAATGTTCAGCTCGGCGTGTTGCTGTCTCGATAGCTTTTACGGGCTCACTTAAATGCGTTGCATCTCCGAAGACGCCCATCTCTATGAGTTGGATGTTCCCAAGTATAACGCTCAATGGCGTCTTGAGTTCATGCGAGATGGAACGCAAAAAGTTAATGCGGTACTCGTCTGTCTGTTTTAGCTTATTTGTAAGGTCTTCTAAATCTCTTTCCTTTTGTCTCACCTTCTGGGCGAGCTCTTTGATCTCAACGTTGTAGGACCCAGCGATTTCTTCCAGCTGGTTGAATGGGACGAAGACGTATTCTTTAGCTGCCCAGATGCCGATCGTGACGGCGCTCGCTACGATAAACGCGAGCCCAACCACATGGGAAGTGAGGAGACCTGCTCTAAAGGAAACAAAGCTCATCTCTCCCAAGCCGGCAAGCAGCAACGCCAAAGCAAACGGCTTCTCGCTTCGTATCAAATATGCCGAGATAAAGAGCACCCCCGCGAAGACGATTTCCAACAGAGGCTTCCATACAGTAGTAGCACTATTGTAGAAAACCTCCCCTGGTATGAAGTGCGAGGCGAAGATTAAGAAAGCAGCGATCACAACGGGGAAGTACGGCATTCTTGCCAAAAAGTTACTGAGCCGCCCCTTGAAAAAGTTTCGTTTTATCAAAGCAACCACGAAGACCCCGGCAGTAAAGAGTCCTCGAGCGTAGATCCAATATTCAACTGTAAGTCCAGGATGAAATGCGTAAAGTCCGGGGTAAACGAGGGCATGACTCCATTCCAAAACCGCAGTCCCCAAAAGTGTAAACCCGAGCAGTGATGGCGCAAGAGACCTTTTGCGCTTTGGCAAAACGGAAAAGAGAACGAAGGCTATTACATAGAAAAAAACCACGATATTTTCCCACACGAGATGTGTACCGTAATCATAACGTGCAAAAATGCCCCAAATCAAGACAGCAAAAAAGCTTGCCGAGCTCACCAACAGATAAAGCAATTTTCTTTTACCTCCAACTCTCGAAAATGTCTAACTTAATTATACAACACTATACATTATGCACCCTCATATGTTGCACCCAAGAGCTTCGTTGCTTAAGACCACCAACTATTGTGTTATGAGATGGGGGCCAGGTTAGGAAGGCTGAAACCAGTGATTCTTCAAAAACAACAAAATGGCTCCTACGCGCCATTTTTTTCGGATACCGTCATAGAACCCGCATCCCGAATGCGAGTTGAATAGGAGATACAGAACGTTTTTCACGGCAACTTTCAGTCGACTATTACTCTTTTGTGAGATTATCCTTGCTTGTACTCACAAACGGACATTTTCATGAAGAGGAAGTGACGAATCCCTCACGCTCACACAGCTTGCACTCGCTTTCTTCCTCCTTCGCATCCACAAAACGACCCACGCGAAGAATAGAGATGGGGATTTCACATTGCAGAATGCTTGTTGTGCTCCGCTTTATTCCTTGCTCACACTCACAAACGGGCACACTCATGAAGATTCAACATCCTGTTTCAGCTTCATGCTCGCTACATCCGTGTAGC
>QNAP01000167.1 GCA_003641795.1 Thermotogae bacterium
CTGCATGGTATTACTTAGTGTTGCGCCCGCCGATGTGCGTTTCGCCACAGGGTGGGAGGTGGTGCGAATGGCGGAACAAACTATAAATGTCCATTCACCAGAAAGTTTCAGAAGTACTATAAAAAGAGACCATATGGTTCCAGAAGTATTCCTTAAGGCCAAGAAACCGAGAAGTGACATCAATAAACCTAAACGATATAGCTCTGTACTCGATACTGCTAGGTAAAAGGACTGAAGAGATAGTTGACATTAGAGATGCTCCGCTCAGCGAAGGACCCATGCTCAGATTTTTAACCTTCAGAACACGTTGGCTACTACCATTAATGCACATGTTGGCACGTAGATTCTACTGAGAGAATTTGTCGTGCTTAGGACTGTTACCAACTCAGAGTATGCACTTCGTAGAGCGATTTCCATGGGATTTTTACCGCAGAACGGAGTATCTATTCCGAGAAGTTAGCCTTCATGGTAATTGAAATTCGTGAAGCAGGTGGAGAAGATGTGATTGACCACCTTAGGTATTGATGGAGGTTCTTGGAACGTTTAGGGCTGTTTTTAGAGAGGGTTATCCTAATTCAAAACGTTTGTTTAAGGATAGCGTCTACGATGCTCTGAGATCAATTGTTCCACCTGTTACTAGCGATGCATGGTTACCGTTGCTATTGGGCTTAACCCTAGCAAGATTAGCGTCATAGAATCCTTCCTTTAAGCACATAGGTATTTTTTACTCGGGCTAGTGTTATCGGAGGAGTTTGGTGGTAGACAAATGCGGGACTACCTGTCTGTGCTCGGATTTGGAGTTTCTGTTTCTGACTATCCTATGCTTACCTAGCTTATCCTGCGGACGGTATCATGGTTAGCTTTGTGGTCTTGTGGGCGAGTATGACATCTCCGCCAACCACCATTTGGAGAAGTACGACTGCATCGAACATTTTCTTGAGATTTGAGTAAGGTTGTTGAGAAGAAACTCAGGGTTTCACACAACTACATGAATGGGGACTGGCTTCTCTTCGTCGACATTATTTCGTTTATTGATTGGCTCCAGCATAGGATGTGGCACTACATAGACCTTAGGCACCGATGTACTCCAGCAACGTGATGACTTTAGAGGTGTAGGAGGGCACTCGCTAAGTACTGGCAACTATTAGAGGGATACGCTGGTGAGATCTCTGAGATCCATGATAAACAGTAGATTCTGTTTGATCAAGGTTTTTGATCTTAATTGGGGCGTATTCAACCTAACCGGAGGGCTCACGGGGCATGACTTTACTAGGTTAAGAAGTAGCTCTAGACTTGCTTGGTGATGAGTATGTGGGTGCTACACCCATGCTCATGCTACTTGCCCTGACCATCCCAGCTACCATGATAAGAGCTGAAGTTTCTAGCCTGATATATGCCTACGGTATGTATACGACAATCCTAGTCCTAGGATTGATTGGCAAATTATCGAGGATAGTGGTATATATTCCTCATATCGTACTTAACGGGTGGTGTTGGGGTTGCCCTGAGCTACGCTCTAGGAGCTTACGTAGGATTAGTTGCAGTAGTCTTTGTCTGCAGGAGGATAGAGTTCAATCCAGGCTTTAGGGATGCGCTGCTAACCACAGCGCCCCCGCTATGCTTAGCTCTCACCCTCCATTTACTGGATGTGAGCTGGCTTGTAGGAGCACCATTGTTATTGCTTCTACCATACATCAGCTACTTGAAAATGAGTATTCTAACTAGGAGAGATTTAAGGGAGTTAGCTTACGCTTTGGTTCCGAGAAAAACAGTTAACGAAATCTACCAGTACCTGCACCCGATAGTAGACCGCTTAATAGACTGAGAAAACTTGCCGCGAGTATCTTAAAACATTTTATGAGAGGTTGAGAGGCTAGTTGAGTGCAGAGAGTTCTAGTTGAGGAATTCATGTTAGGCTCTATAGCCGAGGAACCCGCTAAAAAGATGTCATCTGTCAAGGTATTCGGTGTTCATGGAAGCACTTTTCACGGAATTCATACAGCTTGGCGTTTTTTATACCAGATTGTCAGGGCGGCCGCCAGTATGATCACAGCTACAAGTGGTATGAGTATTATCAGTAGGTATTTCTCCCATTGTACACGTGTGAATGCAGAAGCTTCCTCGACCTCTAGTGGTTCCCACGACACTATAATTGGTACAGCCGAGTGATGTCTGACCTTGACGTACAGCGTTTTGGTTTCGGAGTTATAGTACCAGCAATCCGTATACTGGTCTAAATGTGATAGGGACGGGACTACATCCAGTATCTTGCCAGTATCTGTTCTCTTCACAACCGTTGGCCTTCCATAGTCAGAAGTATAGATCACAATCGTACTATCAACGCCACCGGGTGCGGATAACTCTACATATAACTGCGTTTTTGAAAAAGACGATGTTAGAATTTCCGACTTTGTGAAAAAGTATACATCGCCATATTTACATCCATGAATAAGCTTGATAATTCCCATTATGCTTGGTAGGGTCACTATCTGCGGAGTTACTTGGTTTAGGATTATTTGTGTTCCGTTTGGAAGTATGACAGTTGTGTAGTTATCCGTCCAAGGTACATATAGGTGTAGTTGTCCCTTTACGGACATGGATACATTAATGATGAGCCAGCCATCACTGAAGGATAGCGGTACGAATGCGAGAGTATCTGTTGTGTAGTTTCTACCAGTTTCTGTTATGTAGGTCGCAAGATGCAAACCGTAGTACCAAGAGTGCAGTTTCACATTCTTGAAAAATATTGGCTCACTCAAAGCTATTATTTTGTTATTTGCACCTCTAATTTCGACTCTGTAGTATTCTACGTCACTGCTCATTACAAATTCCTTATACACTTCTAAGCTGTCTCCGGTTATGGTTTCGTTTAGGAAGTATGTTCCATTTCTGATCCAGCATAACTTCCATCCGCTCTGCAATCCTTTGTCTATTTTTAAGTATAGAGTTGCAGTGCCATTGCTTGGAACAATATACCTAGCCGGGTACGGTTCGCAGCTCGGTTTGATATTGAAAATCAGTTTGCCTGTGAAATTGTTCGCCGCTATAAAACAACGTCCCTCATATAGACTCTTCAAAATATCTCCAGCTTCAATAGATGGAGAGTATACTACTGTGCAGAGATCACCCTCCGGAACAGTAGAGTGAGAGTCTGCTCCCGTAACACCCATTATTATAACTCCTTTACTGAGTAGCGCGTCCCAGACAGTATTATAGTAAGCTTTCCGCTTGCCGTTCCAGACTTCAAGTAAGTCGGCTCCCCATGCATTATTATCTATGACACCTTGAGCGCCAAGAGAGTAATCAGATGTTGTGCCGGGGTGATTTACCGATATTGGATAGCCTTGTTTATGTGCCCATTGAACTACCTCGTACTCGTCCGCAAACATGGCCGACCTAACGTAGGGCGTCTCGTTGTAAACAAAGTAGTTCATGTGTTTGTGACTTGAGAACTCAACAGCAGGATAAAACCTGAAAGTGTCGCTCCAATAGGTTTTCATTCCTTCTTCTCTTTTCTTCCATAAGCCGTCAAAATCTGCTGGTGCATCCTTAACATAAACTATTACACGGTCGAAGAACGCTTCCGTCCTCACATATGCTTCACCATAGTTGTATATGTAGTTGTAGTCGTCCGAGAATGACCATCCCTCACGGAGGTTACTAGCGCCAACAACAGCTTCAAGGTATTTGGTTATGTTTACGGAAAAAGTGTTCCATGTGTTTGCGGTAACACTTGAAATTAAGAAATTCCTCTCGATTTTTGCGTCTGTTGTTTCATTTGATGGACAAGCAGAACCTACCCAAAAACCAAGAACTACAGTTTCGATGAAGGTTCCGTTAGCTAGCCAAAAACCGTCATCAAAAGTTAGTACTATTCCGTAGCCCCTTCCCGGTCCTACCTCTACAGGGTATACTGAAAAATTGAGAAATACTCCACTTCCGAGATTTGTTGCAAAATTGTTGGAAATACTACTTCTCCCACCATAAACGTATGCAGTAGATGAGTTGGCTATGACATGGTAGCTGTATGTTCCAGAATATACATATTTGGTGCTCGAGTTCAGACCTCGGTAACCCTCAATATCAACAGTGCCCACGTCTGTTGGGTGCCCCTCGTCGAATATCGTTAGGGTTGTTTTTGGTGCACAAGTGTCGTGATCTGTTAGAAAACATATGTTGTATCCTAACTTTATACACTCATAGGCTATTCTGTCTAGACCATTACTTCCATCGCTCCAGACTGAGTGGTGATGTAACTCTACTTTATACCATCTCCGGTTGGTTTCTTGCTCTAGTAC
>QNAP01000168.1 GCA_003641795.1 Thermotogae bacterium
ATCTTAAAAGCCACCTCACAGGTATCTGGCAAGTCCTTTAATGAATTGGTAAAAGAGCTAGCTCAAAGCAATCCTAGCGCACTCATCTTAAAAGAACCCCCTCTCGGAGAAAGAGTAGGAGGAAGAAAAGAAGGTCGACGACTAACAGATTCTCAAATGAATATGCCATATAAGATCATTCCTACAGCTGAGAATTTTAATAAATTACTAATGGGATACAACCCTTTTTACTATAAAGGCCTGGAGAAATTTGGAAAAGATTGGAACAAGCCAATTCCTGTAGTAACAGATGTGTTTAGATCCACAAAGATAGAAACAAATTGGCACCACATAGATCAAAAAGATGATAAAGTTGCCCTAATACCAAAAGATTTACATCAAAGCAGAAATTATCAAAAACAGCTTCACCCAAATATTAGAGAGCGTTCAAAGATAGATCGTAGTAAATTTAAAGCGCAGCGGAAACGCCTAAACATTTCTCTAGCACGGAAATTTCTAAGGCAAGAATCATAAGTTTCCATCTAAATGCATAAAAGGTCGGAGAAACAATTTAAAAATCAAAACCATGAGTATTATCGAGGAAATAAAGAAATTAGTTAAAGAAAATGTAATACTTTGGGAAAAACTAATGAAAGTATATGATGAAGAAGCTTTAGAGTTTAACCCAATGGCACCTGAAGAAATCAAAGAAGCGGAGGACAAATTAGGTCTTGAATTTCCGAAAGAATATAAAGAATTTCTTCAAAATATTGGGAGCCTCCGTTGGCCTGGTCACCCCGCCATATTAGGAAACGAGAAAGAGAAAGAGCCTGAACTGTCTGTAGTGAATAAAACTTTAGAATATCGAAAGTCTTATCCGGAAGAGTTTTCTCAATATTTTCTTCCTGTTGAGGAGTGTGATGATATAGGAGTAGTGTGTCTAATATGTAAAGGAGAAATGTCCGGCAAGTTAGTTTTATGGGATTATTGCAAGCGGAAAGATTCTGAATATCAAATAGAGGCTCGCGATTTCTGGACTTTTGTTAAGGGTGATCTTTTAGACTCTAAAAAGGATCTTGAAATGGAGCTGGAGAAACCCAAAGAAGAAAGAGATCTAAGACCCATAGATGAAGAGATGAAAACAAACCAGGAGAAAATACTTCAACTTGCTGCCATAAAAAAAATTCTTGGAGTAAAGTTCCCTACTGCCTATGAAAATTTCCTTTTATCAGAGAAAAGAGCAGGAGTAATAGATGGCTATGAAATCATCGGTTTGCCAACACCACGTGTTCCAAGATCAGTCTATCAGGGAACATTGGTCTTGAGAAAAAAACGAGAGGATCTGCCCGAGAGTTTGGTTGCTATTTCCTTCGTTGGGAACAAAGCCCTTTGCCTAGATTTAGAAAAAAAAGGAAACCAGGAAGACGCTCCTTTGGTTGAGGTGGATTTAACAAAATCCGTGGAACCAAGATCTTTAGGTAAAACTTTCAGAGAATGGATAAATCACCATGAAGCAGCATCTAAAAGATTTTCTACTGCTTGGAATCGAATAAAGGCTCGTCAGGACGAAAAGAAAGGATGGCTCTGGAACACGATTATAAATAGAGTCAAGGACTACATAATAGGAGTAGCTGCTTTTAGGCACAATCCAGTTAGAAATTGCTTAGAGGTAGATGAGTTTTATCCAATAGATCAGCCACATGTTAAAAAAGGAGAGCCTCTTAGAATTTTGATGAATGAAATATTTGCCAGGGCTAGGGATTATAGCGGATCTCTAAATATCATATTTACTAAGGACGTCAGAGAAGGTGAAGAAACAGGAATAATTGAAGAGACAGACTGGCAAAAGGTTATTTCATCTCTACCTCCTAATATTCAAGAAGAGGCTCAGGAAGGATACGGCAGAATCCATCGCTCAGTTCCTCAAGAATTGGTTGATTTTGCTAGAAAATTTGGGGTTACTTTCAAAAAAGCAGATGAAGGGATAATTTCTTATGGAGAAGGTGTTAATCTTTGGTTTGCATCCCTTGAGCTTCCGCCTGAAGTTGAAGAGAAAATCTATAGACTTGAAGAAGCTGGATATTTAAGCAGAGAAATAATAGCAGAAGTTATTTCAAAGGGAATCTGGTCTAAAGAAGAATTAATTTGGATTTTCCTAAATGCTTCAAGGCCAGAAGCCCTCCTTTTAGGCACCGATCTTCCAGAAGATCGGCTTTTTTATTCAGAATCGCTTAACTATGGTAGAGCAGCTTTACTTGCTACCAGATTTAAGCAGGCGATTATAGCAGAGTTAACTCAAGGCTTATCTCCGGAGGAAATAGAGAAGAAAAAAACAAGGTGTACTTTAGAACCAAAGCAGAATTTTTGGATTTTAAAATGTAATGAGGATTTTTCAATTCCTTTTACTTGGACAATAGGTAAGAGTGAAAAAGCAGTTAAAGCTGGAGAGCCTGTTCTTCTGCTTTGTAGGCCTAGTTTTCCCACTGAATATGACAAAAACTGGCTCAAAGAAGACCTTAAACTCTTACTTAACTCAGGGATAGAAGCGAACATCCGATGCCTTCTTTTAAGTCATGAGTTTATCACTCCCACCTATAATAAGGATATTAAACAAATAAAAGCAATAGTAGAAGATGCAAATAAAAAAGGAGTAGACATACTTTTTGCACCCTCCAGAATGTACCTCTTTTTAGATAAAGAAATCCAAAAAAGGATGAGAAGGGCAAGAAATCTAAAACATTTTCCCCAAAGGAAAAATCAGTTAAATCTAAAAATTGTTGAGGTCCCAAATGAGTGGTGGGATATCCCTGAGGATTCACTAATATCTAGAGGGCTTCAAAATGCATCTAAAAGTGCAAGGTCTTTTGCAGAACAAATAGCTCAAAAAAGAGATATTAATCATTACAGGATGGAATTTTCACTAATGTGTGAGGTCATTGAGAGGGAGGCTCTCCAAAATGGCAGGATAAAAGCTGAACTCAAAGGAAAAGAAAGTCAGGCTTTGTTAGAAGCACTAAGAGGTAAAGATGAAAACTATAAGGGCATTACTTTTCCCTTTGTTAAACCAGATGAAATGCCTAAATTTCTGGGGAAATTAAAGGAAATTACAGGCAAAGACAAATCTTTTTCAATTCTTCAATTCTTAAGACCAATTCTTCAATTCTTAAGACTAAAAAGAGACTTAATCTCAATTTTAGAGAAAATACAAGGAGGAATAGTAGTAGTGGTCAAGCCTTGGACAACTCCATCTGCCTTGGTCAAAGAACTTTCAGTTAAAGAAGCAGAACCCAGGAAAGTTGAAAAACCTTTTAAATTCCTCGCAGAGTTAAAAGATAAGATAGATAATGGAAAACAAAGAAAAAGGTATATTGGTAATCCTAAGGAAATTGAGAGAGCCCACAAACAATTGAGAGATTCTCTTGAAAATGGAATTTCCCTAAGTATAGCTTCTATTAGATCTCATATATTTGTACAAGTGGTTAGAGACTATATCTACGAGCTTGTAGGAACTGAGCATACAAAGCTAAAAATAGCCTATGGTGATGGGACTGAAGGAGAACCTTTCCCTTTATTTTCCTTGCCTAAAATTGAAAAACCAAATGGAAGATTGTTTTACTATCCGGTTGGACTAGTTTCCCTCCGACATATGAAATTTGATAAGGACATTGAAAGGTCTTTAATTAGGAATAGAGAAATCCAGCTTAAAGAGACATCTGCTGAGCAGGAGGATTTGGCCTTTAGAAAAACCTACGAACATGTAGAAGAAATTCTGAGATTTTTAAATGGTAAAATTGAAGAAAGTAAGGTAAGTATTGGGCTCAAAGCACTGATTATGAGAAAACATGAGCTAACAAGTAAAAAATGGAATGGGCTAGAGCTACATATTTTTCAATCCACAGGATTAGAACCAGCATGTGTTGGAGCCTACAGAGCAATAGTTAAGCTACTTGAAAAATATAGAAATAAACTAATGGTTGTACCGACAATAAAATTTAAGGAAGGCTATTTAAAGGCTGAGAAATGGTACTAAGAGGCTCGAAATGAGAGAAGTAATCAAATACAGGTGTAAGGATTGTGAGAAAGAAATCACCATTCCTAAGCAGGTGTATAACTTGATGTTGCAAAAAGGGGAGAGCTTACCAGAGAGATGTGAGGCATGTCGAAAAAAGCATGAAGAGATAAGAAAAGAAATTAAATGCCCTTATTTTCAAGTTAAGCTTGAATCTGAAAGTAATTTTACAGATTTTGATTACTATAAATCTGCTTACACTTTCCATGGAGATAGACCACGTCAAACAGACACGGTTGAACCCGATTC
>QNAP01000169.1 GCA_003641795.1 Thermotogae bacterium
CCATTGGATGCCGTCATTGCAGGTGTAGGATGGGCAGCCGTGAATTTGGCGGTTTTCTCGCTTGTCTTTGAAGTTGCGGGATTCCATTCTTCCGCTTACTTCGCCCTCTTTTTCGCAAGCGTGTCCGTTGGTTCCGTCACTGGCTCTATTCTTGGAGGATATCTTGGAGAGGTCTTGGTAGACCGTCGGTTTTCATTTTTTGGTCTCAACGTCGAAGGCATCAAACTCATGTTCTTGGCCTCCACGATTTTTCGGTTTCTTGCTTTGTTCGCCCTTCTGAGTGTGAAAACGAAAAAGTACGAAAAACCCAAGGTTGTCATTCAAGCAGCGGCGACAGCTATAGGTAGGCGGATACTTGCCGTGCCGCGCTATGCAGGTCAAGCCATGCAAAGCGGAATCACGAAAGTAAGAGCGCGGGTGAAGCGCTCAGGTTAAGGTTTGAGAACTCCTTCTTTCGGTATTTTTCAACTCCTGCTCTCGCCACCATGATGCCGTTGTCAGTACACAAGGGAACGGGAGGAAAATATATCTGAAGCCCATATCGGCTCGAGAGCTTGTTCACGCGCTTTCTCAAAGTTTGATTGGCTGCCACACCTCCTGCGAGAACGATCCTTTGCAATCCCCGCTTTCTAATCGCCAGCTCCAACTTTGAAATCAGAGTATCCACAACGGCTTCTTGGAAAGAGGCCGCCACATCCTCCACCTTCGCTTCTGGATGCTCTCGCAAAAAGTAAAGAACCGAGGTTTTCAAACCGCTAAAGCTGAAATCGAATGTGCTTTCATCCGATAAAGAGCGGGGAAAAGGGTGAACAGCGCGTCCTCTCTTCGCCGCCTCTTCAATGACCGGTCCACCAGGATACCCCAAGCCAAGAAGTCTCGCCACTTTGTCAAAGGCTTCACCAGCTGCGTCATCGCGTGTTCTTCCTAGCACGATAACTTCATCGGCGCTTCGAAATTCCAGCAACTCGGTATGTCCTCCCGATACAAGAAGGACTAAAAAAGGAGGGATCAAGTCTTCAAAAACGAGAAAGTTGGCGTAAATGTGCGCTAAAAGATGGTTCACACCTATAAGAGGCTTATCGAGAGCATAGGCCAGGGCTTTGGCAAAAGAAATGCCAACAAGGAGAGCACCCACCAACCCCGGACCCTCGGTTACCGCTACCGCAGAAACGTCCTCTAAATCGATTTGCGCGTCCTCGACGGCCTTTTGAAAGACCACGTCGATCGTCCTGGCGTGTTGACGTGAAGCTATTTCCGGTACAACTCCTCCGTACTTTGTATGCTCTAAAACTTGAGATACCACGACATTCGAGAGTATCTCTCTGTCGCCTCGTAATATTCCGACAGCCGTCTCATCGCAGGAAGTTTCGATTCCAATTATCACAGGGAAGGAATCAAGCTGATTCACGCTTCACCACAACCGGTTCGACACCGTGTTCAACAACTTCTCCAGTTATCACTACACGCTCGACATCCTTCATAGAGGGCAGCTCGAACATGATGTCTATCATGGTCTCTTCGAAGACTGATTTTAAAGCCCGTGCGCCCGTTCCCCTGCTCAAGGCTTTTCGCGCGAAGGCGCGGAGAGCGTCATCAGTTATCTCGAGTTCCACACCATCAAGCTCTAAAAGATGAGTGTATTGTTGGAGAATGGAATTGTTCGGTTCCACTAGGATCCTGACCAAAGCCTCTTCATCGAGCTCGTGGAGCGTGGTGAAGACCGGAAATCTGCCCACAAATTCTGGAATGAAGCCGTACTGTATCAGATCATCGGGGGTTACGTGAGAAAGAATCTCCCCTATTTTGAAGTCCTTCTTACTCTTGACATCCGAACCGAACCCCATGGTCGAACTCTGCAAACGTTGCTTTATGATGTCTTCCAGTCCGTCGAAAGCGCCCCCAGCTATAAAGAGTATGTTGCTCGTGTCCACGCGGATGAACTCCTGATAAGGGTGCTTCCTTCCGCCCTGCGGCGGTACATTCGCGACGGTTCCTTCAATTAATTTAAGCAACGCCTGTTGCACCCCTTCACCTGAAACATCCCGTGTGATAGAAACGTTCGGACTCTTCTTGGCAATCTTGTCTATCTCGTCTATATAGATGATGCCTCGCTCTGCTCTTTCAACATCATAGTTGCACGACTGCAAGAGCCGGAGTATCACGTTTTCCACATCTTCACCAACGTACCCTGCCTCGGTGAGAGGCGTGGCATCCGCTATGGCAAAGGGCACGTCCAAAATCTTAGCAAGCACACGAGCTATAAGGGTCTTCCCACATCCAGTTGGCCCGATCATTAGGATATTGGACTTTTCTATGGCGACGTCGGAGCTGCGACGATTCGATATCCGCTTGTAGTGGTTGTAAACCGCCACTGAGATGACCTTTTTGGCTTCTTCCTGACCTATGACGTACTTGTCCAATTCCTGCTTGATCTCCTTAGGTGTTGGGAGCTTCTGCGAAAGATGCCTGACCTGATGCGATTCTTCAAGGAGTTCGTGAAAAAGTTCTACACATTCGTTACATATGTAAACGCCCGGCCCGGCTATTAGCCTTTCCACATGAGAAGCGCTCTTCCCACAAAAGGAGCAATACTTGTCCATTCTTCAACCTCCAGTTGAATAACTTTCGAATCCCTCGAGTGTATTCTACCAGAATTTGCTAGACGATGTTGAACTGCCTGGTCAGCACGAGTATTCCTGTAATGCCTATGAAGATTGCACCAACATAGCGAAGCATTCTCTCCCACTTGGGTTGGCCGAAAGAGACACGGCTGAGAATCTTCGAGACGAAAAAAGAGGCTATCCTACTCGCAAAAGCAAGTAGAATGCCAACACTTGGCACTTGAAAGATTACATATGTCGCCTTTGGGTATAATGCACCATAAAGATAACTACATGCCAACTCCATTCATACAATAATTGAAAAGTTCCACAGGTTCACCCAGCTGGATGCCCACTACTAAAACCTCGAGTGGCTGGGAACGTTCAGTAGATGGTAGAGGAAGGCTCACAATCGAGGCGTCAGTTATCGAAAATCTTGTCCAGCCAACGAATCTTCCATTGCTGAAGAGGGTGTAGGTGGATTCGACCGTGGTGAAAGACGCGACCGTCTCTTCCAAACGGATTCCCACGGCCTGAGCTGAAGCCGCTTGAGTAATCACGAGCTCACTTTTAATCCCGCCATCTTCTTTGTGTTCCACAATCCATGCTCTCGGTTCGCTTTCTGGAACCAACTCCACTTTCACAGAGTCTCCAGGCTTTAGTAAAAGCGCTTCTTTTTTCCAGACGACGCCTTCTATCACAACGCTGGCTGGCTTGGTTAATGGAACTACGAGAGTCCCCTCGTCTGGAATCAGTTGAGGCACTCCGTCTATCAACACTTCGGCCCCGACCACGGTTTTTCCTTCAAAGCACAGGGAAAGCGAGGAATTTTTTGGGAGCCTGAAACAAGCTGCGATGGCTAAAACGATTAAAATGATCACCGTGAACGTTGAGCTCAGGTAGAGACCCCGATGTTTCATTCCGATACATCTCCCATACCAAAGAGGCGAACTAAGATATCGAGATCCTTTTCATCAATCCGCCTGGGACTTTCCAATACGAGCTCACCCTCGTTAAAAGGATCCATGGAAAAACCATTTCTCGGGCCTATGTCGTAGATCGGGTTCCATCCTGGTGAGGTTTCAGCCTCACCCCAGTGGAGTGAAAAGAGAGCGAGATCCTTGGCATCGACCTTATCATCCAGATTGAAATCCCCAAGCAGTGATAAAGAGAGCCTTATCGTAGCCACTTCATTTAGATTTTCCACCCACATGTAAATGTGAGATGGCTCTGAGTAGTAGTTCGAACTGGGTGTTGAATTGGGCATGAAAGCCATACCTTCCCGCCAAGGATCGGTTTCATCACCTCGATTCGTTTTGAGTTCAAGATCCCATCTTCCATCGCTCTGCTCTAAAGCTACCTTGTAGTGCTTTGATGGTTCCATTCCTGGGTACCATTCGTACTTGTTGTTCGCAATGGTGTCATCTACATGATATATCAACACACCCTCACCTGGCAGAAATGCGTCGAATGCCTCACGCTTCCGATATTCAACGAGGAAGTACTCTTTGAGACTGTCGTCTCCGTTCTTGAAAACGATCAATGCCTCGCCATCATGCGAAGGGTTCAAATGATACTCTTCAGAGTCTCTCGCCAGTATCGGATCGACCCATTGGAGAAACATCTTCGACCACGCGTCGAATTCTGAAGGGCTACCTCCCATTCTATCTATTCCAGACCAGACACCATATGCCA
>QNAP01000170.1 GCA_003641795.1 Thermotogae bacterium
ATTTAAATACCCCTGCTTCCACTCCAAATGTTGCGCTGATGGATTACCACCCTAACCATTATTGCAAGAATATCGCATGGGAAAGTTTTAAAATAAAGTATAGGTAGCTATACAAATACAAAAGGGGAAAAAAGTCTTCCTATACTTCCCGGCAGTTGTTCGTTTCGTCTGATTCGTCTACGATGTTGGTATTATCTGCGCATGCCTTTATGGCGTCCGCGCAGTTAACTCTAGTTCTGAATGAGCCTTTATATTCATCGCCTGGCCCTAAAGCCTTTCGTACAGCCCGCCCCTCTTCCACGGGTTCGCCGTTAACGAATAGCGTGGCTTTATGACCTCTCGGAGCTGTTGCAGCGCCGTCGTTCTTTACGACAAAATACACTCTACATTCGCCCCTTCTCTCTCTCGTCCAAATGTCCTCGATAATAAGGTCCGGCTTCTCTACTACTTCGTCACATATCCACTCGTTCTCCAGGCAGTTGTTATCTTCGTTTATTTCGTCTATTATTTCGTCGCTATCCGCGCATACCTTTATGGTGTCGAAGTCGTCCGTACACTCAATAACAGTGTCGAATGTATCTGTGTATGTCTCGCAATACTCCAAATCATCTGGCATTATCTTATGTTCTATGGCTACGCCGTCAACGATTAGAGTGGTCCGATGACCACCTGGAGCTTTCACTGGGCCTTTGTTGTGCATGACATAAGTGACGCTGTAATGGGTTTCATTTACCCATTTCTCCCATTTATCCTCGATCACAAGGTCGGGTTTCTCTACTATGGGTGGCAAACAATTGTTCGTTTCGTCTAATTCGTCTATGACGTTGAAATTATCTGCGCATACCCTTATGTCGTCCCCCGTGCAGCTAACATAAGTTCTGAATGAGCTTTCGTATTCCTCGCCAGGCCCTAAATCTCTTCGTACACGCTTTTCTTCCTCGGCTTTCCCGTTAACGAGTAGCGTGGCGTAATGACCTCCCGGAGCTGGTACACAGCCGATGTTCTTTACGACAAAATACACTTTACATCTGTCCCTTCTTTCTTTCGTCCATATCTTCTCAATCACTAAGTCAGGCAACCTGGGGCATTCCACCACGTTCACCTCGCAGTTATTCGTTTCATCGCTCTCAGCAACTTCATTCTGGCAGTCAGCACAAACCGTGACGTTGAGTGTCTGACCGCATGGGCAAGGCTCGGGATCAAATGTACCTCGGTAGTTCTCACCGGGACCCAACGGTGGAACGGCGACTTTTTTTGCAACCGTGCCATTAATAAGCTTGCATACATGGCTTTCTCCTGCTGGACCATCTCCGATGTTGGTTACGGTGTAGTTTACGATGAAGGTGCCATACTCTGTTGTCAGTGACTTCTTGACCACCAGGTCTGGCTTTCCTACTAGCGGACAGGATGTATTCACCACCACAAACGCGTACTCATATTGTTCGAGATTTCCATAGTAAACGCCGCCATAGCCTCCTTCTCCCCAGCCTGGACCCCAGCTGTTTTTGATGATCCAATATCCTCCGGTATCATTATATCCAACAAGCGTTACACAATGATTCGCCCATCCAAATTCCTCCGATGTCCACACAGGCTCGTATATTCCACCGGTATAATAGAATAGGTCTTCGGATACATTCAAAACAACAACCATTGGTCCATACTCTTGAAGTATTGCCTTGTAGCTCTCAGTTGTATGAGATGTAGGAACACCAATCCATTCGCATGTACATGCTCTACCATGCCAATCGGGACATGTGTTACCACATGGAATTGTATCATCCGCTTGGTATGGGAAGCACCTCTCATCAGGTACTCCGCTATCCCTGATATAAGCTAAAGCTAAGAATGGCGATCCACCATCGCAATCTCCTCCTCCACTGCATGACAAAATGTGCTGTTCCGAAGAGTCGAAATCTATCGTGGGATCACCGGCATCTATATTTATCTGTGCTTCAAATGCACTCGTTGAGCCAAATATCCAACAACTTCCACAAGGTCCTTGAGACTTCACAGAAGTCATCCAGTTCTGCCCATTTTTATTTCGCCAGTCGAATGTGCCAATCGGCATACTCACTTCCGGTGGACTTATTTCAATTGCATCTCTTGGTATCGGACCGATCTTTGCGCCACAAAGCATCTTTTTCTCCTCTATAGAAAGTCCAGAAACTGACGTTTCATCCGCTGTCCATTTAGCACCTTTTTCTTCTATCGCTTTTTGTATCTTTTCTAAATTTTCTGAGGTTGTAGTTGTATCCGCATCATTCGCTTGCATTGCACTCATAGTCGATGCAATCACCACGAAAACGGAAATCAGCATTGCCGTTGTAAGTACCACTCCTATCCTTTTCTTTTTCATATTTCGATAAGTTAAGTTTCAGCACTTCCAGATACTAAATAAACGGTTTACACCCCTTTTGGAATTTTACTAAGAAAAAAGATAAAAAATAAAAAAAAGAACAAAAATGTTCTTTTTACTTTTTTGTTTTTCGAATGGTTTCTTAGTCAGCGCCTACCGCTGCCACGTATTAGCACGGATGTATCTTCTCCAGGCAGTTGTTTCCTTCGTTTAACTCGTCTATGACATCGAACTTATCTGCGCATACCTTTATGGTGTCGAAACCTCCCGAACACGTAATTCGAGCTCTGAAGTGACTTTTGTATATCTCGCCAGGGTCTAAAGTCCTTCGTATAGTCTTCTTCGCTATCTCCACACCGTCAACAAATAGCACGACGTGATGCCTAACTCTACGGGGTGTTGGTGCTGTGCCGATGTTCTTTATCTCAAATATGACTTTATATGTGCCTCTCCTACAATCTTTCTCCCATATCTTCTTGATCACTAAGTCTGGCTTCTCGTCGTATGCCCACTCATTCTCTAGGCAGTTGTTCGTTTCGTCTAATTCGAGTACTTCATTGAAATTATCTGCACATACCTCTATGGTGTCGCTTGGTGGCGTTATCATAACAACAGCGTCGAACGTATCTGTGTATGTCTCGCCAGGCGCCAAAGCCACTGGCACCTCCTTATGGTCTACTACGTTTCCGTCGACCTTTAGCGTAGTGTCATGACCTGCTGGTGCTGTCATATTGCCGATGTTCTTGATGGTATAATGGACGATGTAATTACCACCAGCTTGTACCCATTCCTCCTCCTTATCTGTAATCACTAAGTCGGGTCCACAGCGCCATACATTCTCCAGGCAGTTGTTCGTTTCGTTTGTTTCTGTTACGTTATTGTACCAATCTACGTATACAATTATTGTGTCGGATAGTGGCGTGCACTCACTAGCCCAAGGGAATGTATCGGTCCATGTTTCGCCAGGCGCCAAACCACCATCTATTTGCACTTGTGAAACCACCGTACCTCCTTCTCCTGTATAGTCGCCAGGTCCGTCAAAAACTAATAGAGCTATCCAAAACGGGTAATAAGCTGTCATATCACCCTGGTTTTTTATGGTAAAACTGACGTTGTAATGGGTTTCATTTACCCATTCCTCCCATTTTTCAGTGACTACTAAGTCGGGTCCGCATGCCAAGTAGTTCTCCAGACAGTTGTTCGTTTCGTTTACTTCCTCTATGACATTGCAATTATCTGCGCAAACCCTTATGGTATCACCTGGCGGCGTGCACATAATGACAGTATCGAAAGTATCCGTATGTGTCTCACAAGGCTTCAAATCCACTGGCACAAGCTTTTTTTCTATCTCTATCCCATCAACGTACAGCGTAGTGGAGTGCCCTGCTTTAGCAGTCGCAGTGCCTTTATTATGTATGGTATAAGTGACAGTATATTTGCCTTCTTCCCCTGTCCCTATCTCCATTTTACTCTCGACCACTAAGTCTGGTCCACATGCCAAATCATTCTCCAGACAGTTGTTCGTTTCGTTCCATTCGTCTACGATACCGCCATCGCAATCATCTGCGCATACTTTTATGGTGTCTTTTGGTGGCGTGCACTCAATAACAGTTGTGAATGTATCGGTGTAACTTTCGCAAGGCTTCAAATCTACTGGCACAGCCTTACATTCTTTCGCTTGTCCGTCAACGTACAGCCTGGTGGAGTGCCCTGCATTAGCTGTCGCATTGCCTTTGTTCTTTATGGTATAAGTGACTTTGTACTTGCCATCCTCTACAAAATCCTCCTTTTTCTCTGTAATCACTAAGTCTGGCTTGCATCTAATTTCATTTTCCTTACAGTTGTTCGTTTCGTTCCATTCGTCTACGTCACCGTCAATATCTGCGCATACCGTTATGTTATCGGTTCCTTGCGCACAC
>QNAP01000171.1 GCA_003641795.1 Thermotogae bacterium
GCACTGCCATGAAGATTCAACATCCTGTTTCAGCTTCATGCTCGCTACGTCCATGTAGCTCGGTGCCCGTTTGTGAGTGTGAGCAAGGAAGGAAGCGAAGCACAACATGCTTTCTGCAATGTGAAAGAGAAGGAAGTGACAACGCATCCCCCACGCTCACACAGCTCGCACTCGCTTTTTCCCTCCTTCGCATCCACAAAACGACCCACGCGAAGATTCACCGTCGTGCTTCAGCTTCGCTCTCATCCGCATCCATGCGGCTTCGAGGTCGTTTCGTTTGGATGCTCACTCGGCGCTCGTGAGGCTGGGTGACCGTGAGGGATTCTGTTAAGCGATTCATGTGAAGAGACAGAGGTCTTCACATTGCGGAAAGCGTGTTGTGCTTCGCTTTCTGCAATGTGAAATTAAATTGCGGTCTGGTAAGTATCTTCATATCCATTTGTGTATCTTCGGTTTTGGAAGACTTGACAATCCAGTAACCCTTGTGGTAGCATATATTAGCAATCTCGCAGCTGGAGTGCTAAGTATGGAGAAACCACAGATGGGTGAACTCAACGATCGTCAAAAGAAGGTGCTTTACTGTATCGTAAAAGAGTATATCAGAACGCGAGCCCCTGTGAGTTCAGCTCGCGTTCTCAGCGTGTCCAATATCAATTATAGTAGTGCCACCGTGAGAAACGACATGAAGAAACTCGAATATCTGGGATACCTTTACCAACCTCATACATCGGCTGGGAGAATCCCAACCGACAAGGGCTACAGATTCTACATAGATTCCATGAGGAACTTAAAAGAAGATGTCACAAGAACTTCCAGTAACATCGATACTTTTCACACTCTGAGAATGGTGGATGCTTCCAGCGTACTCAGGCGAGCCACTTGGATGTTGTCACGAGCCCTAAAAGGTGCCGTGGCTTTTCAAAAACCCCAGACTGCCGAACTCAGAATTATCAAGGTCGTTGTGACACCACTTGCAGATGGTTACGCTTTGATCACTGTCGCCACTGAAATGGGATTACACGTGACTCAGCTTGTGAAAACCGAGCAGTACCTTTCCAACGAGGAGATCGTTGAGCTGTCGAAAATGATGAGCGCTCGGCTGGCGGGCAGAACGCTGAACGAGCTGAAGGAACTCGTCTCAAGGTACGAGATGGCCTCCGAGATATGGTACGATCGGAAGGTAGAAGGATTGCTCCAATTGCTGCTCGCGTTAGTCTCTCAAGAATTCGAAGAGGGATTCGAAAAGCATGGCTTGGAGTATCTTGTAGGAGACGAAACTCTCAGCATCCAAGATCTCAGAAACTTGAGCATAGTCTTAGGAGATGACAGAAAGCTCAAAGAGATAGCGGAATCTCTTCACAAATCGTCACCAAAGGCAGTACAAATATACGTCGGAACCGAACACGGTATACCCGAACTGAGAAGCTTCGCCGTAGCCGTTTCAGCGTATAGAAAGAAGGAGAACGTTCTCGGATACGTGCTCGTAATACTTCCAAGGGCCGTTCCATATGAGAGAGTGTTGGGTTACACGGAGTACATCGTCAACAGAGTTACGGAAGTCTTCAGTACCGAGGAGGTGCTGTAAAAATGGAAGAGCTGAAGAGAAAAGAAGAAAAAAACAGTAACGAAAGCGAAGAGAAAAGGGCTTTGCAGAATAAAAAAACGCAAGCGGAGGAAGAAGAGAAGGAGGAAGACGAGATCGACCAACTGAAACGAGAAAAGGAGGAACTCGTTCAACGCGTCAAGGAGCTGGAAGAATACGCCAAGCATCTAAAGGCCAGGTTTGATAACTATGTGCTGCAAGCCCAAAAAGACCGCGAACGGATACTCAAAACGAGCAACGAGTATCTGATAACGCGCATATTACCCGTTCTCGAAAACTTCGAGCGGGCGCTGGCTCATGCTGAGAACGCGAAACTTGACACGATGCTGAAAGGTGTTCAAATGATATACAACCAACTCAAGCGGATTCTTGAAGGTGAAGGACTCTCTGAGATCTTCCCCAGGGTCGGCGATGAATTCGACCCTTACTACCACGAAGCAGTGGAGAGTGTTGAAACCCAGGATTATAAAGAGCACTCCATCGTGGAAATACTGGAAAAGGGATACAAGTTGAACGCCAAGGTTCTTAAGCCAGCAAAGGTTAAAGTCGCGGTAGCTCCAAAGCATTCCCCCGTTAACACCGAAGAAGGTGAGGATTAGTGGCACGTCGCGATTATTATGAAGTCCTCGGTGTGCCGAGAACGGCAACGCAAGAAGAGATAAAGAAAGCGTACAGAGAACTCGTCAAGAAGTGGCATCCAGATCGTCATCGTGCCAACAAGAAAGAAGCGGAGGAAAGGTTCAAGGAAATACAGGAAGCTTACGAGGTGCTGAGTGATCCAGAAAAACGCGCTCAGTACGATCGTTTTGGTTACGTGGGCGTTCCTGGTACAGGAGAGCAAACGAGCTGGAGCCCACATGAAACCATTTTCGAAGATTTCTTCGGTGACCTCGGTGATATCTTCGACATGTTCTTCGGCACATCGAGAGCCTCCAGTCGTCGCCGAACAAAGCGCAGGAGGACAGGTGAAAATATCGAACTCGCGGTGACGGTGGCTTTGGAAGACGTCATCAAAGGTAAGAGCGTGCCGGTAGAGTACGAAAGATATATTACATGTGACGTTTGCAACGGTACCGGTGCGGAACCTGGCACCGGGCGAAGGACGTGCCCGCGCTGTGGCGGTACAGGTGTGGTCAGGGAAGAAAAACGAACGTTCTTTGGCGTTTTTGTAAACACCTATACTTGCCCCACGTGCGGCGGAGAAGGCGAAGTCATCGAAAAAAGCTGCCGCAAGTGTGGTGGCAGCGGTCGCGTTAAGGAACGAAGAAGGATCAATGTGAGGGTGCCACCGGGAGTTGAAGACGGAGCGAGACTGAGAATCAGAGGTGGAGGTCATGCCGGAATCGGAGGTGGCGATTACGGCGACCTATACATAACGGTTCGCGTGCGCCAAAAACCTGGATTTGAACGAAAGGGTGACGACCTTTACACCACCGTGGTGATCGACCACCTTCAAGCAGCTCTTGGTACACACATAGATGTTGAAACACCCGATGGAAAAGAAACCCTGAGAATCCCTCCAGGTACGCAACCTGATACCGTGTTCAGACTTAGGGGATTGGGCGTGCCGAATCTCGCCTCTGGAAAACGTGGAGATCTTTACGTAAAAGTAAAGGTGGAGATTCCCAAGCCTGGCAGGAGAGAAGCGACTGCTTTGAAAGAAGTAGCCAGAATGAGGGGATTGAAGCTCGATGAACAATAATGGGCACAAGACGCTGGTATACGACTATGCCATTGTGACCCTGGGATCGTTGATCACGGCCCTCTCTCTCGACATGTTCTTAATACCCAACAAAGTGATCGCAGGAGGCGTCAGCGGTCTCGCCACCATTGTTTATTATCTTACCGGCTTCCCTGTGGGTGTTCAGATGCTTATTTACAACACGGTGCTCTTTATTCTGGCCTTCCTTCTTTTGGGCGTTAAATTCGGTATCAAAAGCATTTACAGCGCTGTGGTACTTTCGTTGCTTGTAGACTTTTTCAACTATGTTGTGAAGGTACCGATCCCGGATCTATCTTCAGACAAACTTTTGGCACCCATATATGGTGGCCTCATTGCCGGCATAGGAATGGGCATGGTCTTTTGGAGGGGAGCCTCTACGGGAGGAACGGACATTGTAGCCATGATCCTCAACCGATTCTTCGGCATCTCTTCAGGAATGGGCCTTCTTTACACCGACAGCTTGATAACCCTTTTCGCGGTACTCGCTCTGGGACCCATTCCAGCGCTCTACGGCATCTTGGCGATAGTTGTTACTGGTAAGGTGATCGATGCGTTTTTGGAAGGTGTGGAGCACTCACGAACGCTTCTGATCGTCTCTGAAAAAGTAGAGGAGATCAAGAAACGGATACTGGAAGACTTAGGAAGAGGCGCTACCATGATACCTGCAAAGGGTGCTTACACCGATCAAGATCGAACCATTGTGATGACAGCGGTGAAACGTCGCGACCTCACGCAGCTCCGAAAGCACGTGCGGGAAGTAGATCCCAAAGCCTTCGTCATAGTCCTCACGAACGCCGAGGTCTACGGAGAAGGCTTCAAAGAACTCAGAAGGTGATCAAATATGAATCTCGTATTTTCCATCATCGCGGGATATATGCTCGGTTCATTCCTTCCCGCATATTTCCTGACTCTCTGGTTGAAGGGCGTGGACATTCGGACCGTGGGGACC
>QNAP01000172.1 GCA_003641795.1 Thermotogae bacterium
CTTCAACGGGTGTCATCGGTGTGCCACTTCCCATGGAAAAGGTGGAACGTGGAATCGAGACAGCAGCAGGCAAACTTCATCACGATCCTACCGAAGCCGCTCACGCCATTATGACCACCGACACAAGACCAAAGGTAGCCTACAAGACGTTTAAACACGGAGGACAGAACGTTACGGTCTTTGGTATGGCCAAAGGTGCGGGCATGATCCATCCCGACATGGCCACTATGCTTGCATTCTTAGTTACAGACGCTGCGGTCACGTCCAGAGCCCTCTCCAATATCCTCCACCGCTCGGTAGATCGAACTTACAATATGATCTCCGTCGATGGAGATACCAGCACCAACGACACGGCGTTGCTCTTGGCTAACGGTGCATCAGAAGCGCCTCTGATAGATTTGGACACCCCCGGCTTTCAGGAATTATTTGAGGCGGTGAACACTGTCAATGAGGAACTCGCAATGATGATAGTGGCGGACGGCGAGGGAGCTACCAAGGTATTTGAAGTCAGAGTTGAGGGCGCTAAAAGTGATTCGGATGCCCGTCTCATTGCCAGAAGTGTAAGCTCTTCCAACCTTGTCAAGACCGCTGTTTACGGAGCCGACGCCAATTGGGGCAGAATACTTGCTGCAGCTGGGTACTCCGGAGCGGTCTTTGATCCTTCCAAAGTCACGCTTTTTATAGAAGCTGATGGTGAATCCGTGAAACTACTGAAAGATGGTTCTCCTTTGAAATTTGACGAACCCACAGCGAAGAGAATACTTTCCTGCAGCAAAATCCTCATCGGGTTAAATCTGCACAGCGGCGATGGAAAGGCAAAGGCATGGGGATGCGATCTTACAGAACGATACGTTGAAATCAACGGGAGGTACAGAACGTGAAAAACGCCATAGAGCGGGCTCAAATATTGCTCGAAGCATTTCCATACATCAAGAGTTTTCATGGAAAGGTTGTGGTGATCAAGTATGGCGGAAGCGCGATGCGTAGCCAAGAAGCCCAGAATGCCTTCATCGAAGATGTGGTACTTCTCAAATACACCGGAATGAAACCCATCGTGGTACATGGGGGAGGTCCTGAGATCAATCACATGATGAAGAAGCTTAGAATCGAACCTGTTTTCAAAAACGGCCTGCGTGTGACCGATGAGAAAACCCTTGAAGTGGTGGAAATGGTTTTAGCGGGAAAGATCAACAAAAACATTGTGGCCGCCGTGAATCAAAAGGGCGGAAAGGCCGTGGGATTATCTGGCAAAGATGACAACCTCATCTTAGCTGAAAGGGAAACTGTGCACGGAGATATTGGGTATGTTGGTCGTATTGTGAAGATAAACCCCGAGCTGCTTTTCTCGCTGTTAAACGCTGGGTATATTCCCATCGTGGCGCCGGTAGCCTTTGGATTGAATGGCGAGACATTCAACGTAAACGCCGACACGGCCGCTGCGGAGATAGCCGTTGCCTTAAACGCAGAGAAATTGATCCTACTGACGGACGTGGACGGTGTCATGAAAGACGGAAAGCTAATCTCCGTTCTCACCATGTCTGAAGTGAAGGGACTGCTGAATGACGGCACGGTCACGGGAGGGATGATACCAAAACTCCAGTGTGCTGTAAAGGCCATCGAAAACGGTGTTCACGGCGTTCACATCATCAACGGCAGTTTGCCACATGTGCTTCTGTTGGAGATCTTTTCAGATGAAGGTGTTGGTACGATGATCACGGGGAGGTGAGGCTTTTGACAGGACAAGCTGAAAAGGTCTACTTGATGCACACTTACAAGCGATTCCCTATAACCATCAAGCATGGTAAAGGAGCAAGAGTTTGGGACGAGGACGGAAGGTGTTATTTGGACTTCGCAGCGGGTATCGCCGTCAACGTTTTGGGACACAACCATCCAAAACTCGTGAATGCGATAAAAAGCCAAGCGGAACGCACAATACATGTTTCTAATCTCTATTGGACTGAACCACAAATAACACTTGCAAAGCTGTTGTCAACGCATTCTATCGGTGGCAAGGTCTTCTTTGCCAACAGTGGCACCGAAGCCAACGAAGCAGCACTCAAGATAGCCAGGAAGTTTGGCAGGTCTCAAGATGAGAACAAATACAGGGTAATCAGCGCTCACAATTCTTTTCATGGTCGAACCTACGGAGCACTCACCGCTACAGGGCAACCCAAGTATCAAAAACCATTCGAACCACTTTTGGAAGGGTTCGACTACATAGAATACAACAACGTAGAATCCTTGGAGTCTAAGATGTCTCCAGACGTTTGTGCAGTTATTCTCGAACCCATTCAAGGCGAAGGAGGAATCGTACCGGCGAGGAGAGAGTTCTTAGAAGCGGCACGTCGGCTTTGTGATAAGTACGATGCTCTGCTGATCTTTGATGAAGTTCAAACAGGCATGGGGCGAACAGGCAAACTCTTCGCCCATCAGCACTACGATGTAACGCCGGATATCTTGACCGTGGCCAAAGGCCTGGGTGGCGGAGTTCCTATCGGTGCAGTGGTAGCAAATGAACGTGCAGACGTGTTAGAGCCGGGTGATCACGGTTCCACTTTCGGGGGTAACCCATTGGCGTGTGCTGCCGGCATCGTTGTGTTGGAAGAACTCACTTCCGGTGCCCTTCTAAGGCGAGTGCAAGAAGTGAGTCATCACCTTTGGGAAAGGCTGAAAGAACTCGAAGAAACGTACGAGACTGTAGTCGAAGTGCGTGGCGCGGGATTGATGGTGGGAATGGAATTGAATGAATCATTCAATGCCTTGGAGTTCGCCACGAGAGCATTGGAAAATGGACTCCTGGTGACAGTTTCGGGTAAAAACACCGTGCGATTACTCCCTCCTTTGATCATAGATGAAACGGATGTCGATGAAGCTGTGGAGATTCTCGAGAAAGTTCTACGGGGGTGATGAAATGGGAGATACTACCAAACAGGTTCCATTTGTGAAAGGCCTTGAAGGTGTGGCCGTAGCGATCAGTTCCATTTCCCACATAGATGGAAAAGCAGGACGGCTTATTTACAGGGGCTTTTCCGTGGAAGAGTTGGCTCAGTACTCAAACTTCGAAGAGGTGGCTTTTCTTCTTTGGCACGGGAAGTTGCCCACTGACTTCGAGCTGACTGATTTCAAGAGAAAACTCGCGCGGGAGCGTTCATTATCTTCCGAAATCTCGCAATTGCTGCGTCTACTACCAGCATCGAGCCATCCCATGGACGTGTTGAGAACAGCGGTGTCGGCTATGGGAGTGCTTTATAGACGATGCGACGGTTCGGGCTTTTCTCTTATAGAGGATGCAATCTCGATTCTGTCAAAGATACCAACAGTGTTAGCGGCCTTCGAAGCTGCCAGGAATAATAGACCACCTGTGTTGCCATCCGCCGAACTCGATCACGCTGCTAACTTCCTCTACATGTTGCACGGAAAGCTTCCCGAAGAGAAAGTGGCCAGGGTTTTCGATGCGATCCTCATTCTCCACGCGGAACAGGAGATGAACGCTTCCACCTTCGCTGCTACCGTTACGGCTTCCACGTTGTCAGACATCTTTTCCGCCATTACATCGGCCATTGGCACACTCAAAGGCCCCATACATGGGGGCGCCAGCGAACGGGTGATAGAAATGCTCGATGAAATAGGAGACCCCGCAAACGTGGAAACCTTCATAGAAGAGAAGATGAGTGCGGGTAAAAGAATCATGGGATTTGGACATAGGATATACAAGACCTACGACCCCAGAGCCGTGGTTTTGAAATCCATGGCAAAAGAACTCGTGAAGAGCGATCCCGGAAGGAAGCGATTAGAGGTTGCCCTCAAACTCGAGGAAGTCGTGGTCGAAAGACTGGGTGAGAAGGGTATATACCCCAACGTGGATTTCTACTCAGGCATCGTATACAGCGAATTGGGTATTCCCAAGGATTTCTTCACCGCGATATTTGCCATGGCCCGTTGTGCGGGATGGGCGGCTCACATCATGGAGTACACCGAATCCAACAGGATCTTCAGACCCCGCGCCATTTATGAAGGCTCCACCGACTTGAGGTATCTGGAAGAAAAGGCAAAAGCGAGGTGTGAATGATGGGATTGACACTCGCAGAAAAGATCATATCAAGCCACGTGGACCGTGAAGTTAGACCCGGTGAGGTTGTCGTCGCACCTGTCGATCTCGCCTTCGTCCAAGATGGTACCGGTCCTCTCACAGTAGAAGAGTTCCGAGATTTGAAGTTTAAAGACCTGAAAGCACCAAGGACGATCCTCTTCATAGATC
>QNAP01000173.1 GCA_003641795.1 Thermotogae bacterium
ATAGTAGTGTATATAGATGAGAAGGTTAAGGTTGAGCACAGAAAGAGTTTAGAAGAGATAAAGCCTGGAGATAGAGTTAGAGTTAAATATGTAGAAACTACCGAGATTACAGAAAAGGGAGAAAAAAGTAAGCGAATAGCTAAAGTGGTTACATTTGTAGGGCTGAAAGTGAAAGGATTAAGGAGCGAATAGTGGTTCGAATAATAAGGTTTCAAAAAAAGAGAATTTTATTTTGGGTAAGTATTTTGACTGTTTTAATTGGGGGAGTTTTCTTTGCTTCTAAAACTTATTCTTCTCAAATTAAAAATGTTCAGAGTACAGTTACATACTTTACTGATGTTGATGACACCATTCTTACCTCTCTTTCTAATGCTGTTGATACAAATAATTCTTTGATACTTCAAACTGTAGAAGTTGATGTTATGAATACTTATGGCTCAAGAGCAAAATTGGAATACGGAGGTGAAGGAACAGGTCTTTTCACTACTTATTTTGAAGATATTCAGACTTTAAATATTACAAGATCAAGACATGATTTAGAGTATTCTGTTACTGCTCATGTAGGAAATTACGTTGTGGAGTATTTGGAAGGAGTGAAGATATTCAGTGGAACATCAGCTGTTGGACCTGATGTATATACAAGAGATATTTTGCTTCCTGAAACAATTGACCTTAATAAAAGTTTTCCTTTACTTACAGTAAGGGGTTGCATAATGCAATCTGATGAGACTGAGACTCAATTTTTTAAAGCCACATTCCCTGATGCTAATACTTTAAGAATTGAAAGATTAGATTTACCTACTGCTACTAACTATACTCCAGCTCCCACAATGTATGTATTTTGGCAGGTAGTTGAGATAGAAACAGATGCTCTTGTAAAAAGTGGAACTGCAAGTATAGCTTATAATGCATCTTCAGCTACTGTAGATTTGACTGCTAATCCAATAAGCGATGTAAATAAAGCATTTTTGGTATTTAATTATATGGGTGGTGCAGGAATAGATGGAGCTGAAGGTCTTCTTTTAGTGAGAGGAACTATTACCGATGCTAATACTTTAACATTTAACCGTGCAGCAACGGGAAGCTCAACTGATGAGAATGTAGATATTGCCTGGTATGTGGTGGAATTAACTGATTCTTCAAGTTTAGTTCAGAAAGGAACTGCTTCTATTGCATCTGGAGCTACTTCTACATCTGTTACTTTAACTAACCCTGTTGACCTTACAAGAGCATTTCCAATTATTTCTACTTCAGGAGGAGACACTTCTACTATTACCAATTTAAGTGATGATTTTGTAAGGGCAGAAATTACTACTACAACAACTTCAGGAGATACTCTTGCCTTATCAAGACATACTTCAGCAGTAGCAACAGATATTGATTGGTTTGTGGTAGAATTTGCGCCCCTTACCTTAAAGAGTCCCAATGGAGGAGAAGTCTGGCGTGTGGGTGAAACACACGATATTACCTGGAAGCATGCGGATTCTCTGGAGAGTGGAGGCTCAGGCGCAGATGGACACCACTTATCGGATATAAAACTGGATACAAACGGAGGAGCAGATGGTTATCCTTTAACTATCGCTACAGGAGTTGATGCTACTTTAGACTCTTATTCTTGGACTATACCAGCAACCATAGATACTGTTAATCTTATTGGAACCAACTTAAAGGTAAGAATTATAGATACAGACTTAGCTACAAGAAATTATGACGATTCTAACGATAGTTTTGAGATAAAAGGTACTTTAACTTTAACTGCACCCAATGGAGGCGAGCTTTGGTATATCGGAGATAGTGATAAGTATATTACTTGGGACTATACAGGAGAATTAGGAACGGTTTCTTTATACTATGATACTAATAGTGGTAATGATGACTATCCTAATTTGATCGCTAGCGGTATTTCGGTAGGGAGCGGCGGTTCAGGCTCTTATAATTGGAATCCTATTCCTGATCTTCCTTATAAGACAATGAGAGTTAAAGTAATCGCTGATTCTGATTCTACGGTATTTGATACTTCAGATGATGACTTTGAGATCCGACCTAAAATTACTATTACTGCGCCTGATTTAGGAACAGAAGTATGGCCTGCCCAAACTACCCAGAATATAGAGTGGACAAGTACCGGAACGGTTGATTCTGTAGATATCTATTATTCTACCAATACCGGGGTTGATTGGACTTTGATTGTGAGTGATTATACTTCAGGGAGTCCATATGGTTGGTTAATCCCTGTAGAAGCAATTGGTGATCAGACTAAAATCAAGATAGAGCGTTCCGGAGATCCTGAAGTATTTGATACCTCTCCCGATGGAGGAGAAGGAGTATTTTCTATCGTTCCGTCAATTGAAGTTACCTCACCTACTTTAGGTACAGAAGTCTGGAGGGTAGGAGAGACACATGATATTACTTGGGATATTAATGGAACGATAGATACAGTTGAGATTGAATACTCAGCTGATGGAGGCAGTACTTATAACCTAATTGCAAGTGATGTTACAGCTAGTGATGGAACCTATGCCTGGACTATCCCTGATAATATTTCTGATACCTGTCTTGTTAGGATTTATAATAGTGTTGATTCAACGATGTATGATGTATCTGATAATTATTTTAAGATTACAGGGAAGATCACTGTTACTTATCCTAATGGAGGAGAAACCTTTGTAGTTGACTCTACTGAAGTTATTAAATGGACAAAGAGCGGTAGTATAGGGAATGTAGAGATTCGTTATTCTACAGATGGCGGGACTACTTATCCTAATCTTATTACTCCAGCAGATGGTGTTCCTGCTTCTGATTTAAACTATACCTGGAGTCCTATCCCTGATGATATTTCTGATACAGTAAAGATTAAGATTGTTCTGTTAGAAGATACATCAGTAAATGATGCCTCTGATAGCGATTTTTTTATTAAAGGTTCATTAACAGTTACTGCACCTGATGGAGGAGAAACTTTTTATGTAGGAGATACTACAGATATTACCTGGTCCAAGACAGGAACATTAGGGAATATAGAACTTCGTTATTCAACAGATGGAGGGGTTACTTTTCCTGATACCCAGGTAATCGATACAGGAATTCCTGCCAGTGATTTATCTTATACTTGGACTATCCCAGATGCTATTAGTAATAATGTACGGGTTCAAATCTTTCTCATAAGCGATCCTGCTGTTTCAGATACTTCTAATGATGATTTTTCTATTAAAGGAACTTTAACATTGACTGCACCTAACGGAGGCGAAGTTTGGCGAGTGGGAACTTATGAAAATATTACCTGGACAAGATTAGGTTCAACTTTAGGAAATGTTAAATTGGAGTATTCCATAAATGATGGTTCTGATGGATATCCTTATTTGATAGCAAGCAGTATTCCTTCTGGTGATTTATCCTACTCCTGGGAGATTCCCGATGCAATTGGTAATCTTCTTAAAGTAAAGATTACCTCAGAGGATGATCCAGCAACTACTGATACTTCTGATGATGTATTTTCTATTAAAGGTCGACTTGTACTATCAGCTCCCACAGGAGGTGAAATTTGGTATGTAGGAACTCAAGAGAATATTACTTGGGATACATATGGAACAATTGATAAGGTTAATCTTTATTATTCAACCGATGGAGGTGTAACCTATTCTTCAACGATTGTTACTGCTGCTACTAATGTAGATGGTTATCTATGGACTATTCCTGATGCTATTGGTACAACGACTAGAGTCAAAATTGAGCAATACGGAGATAGTGAGGTATACGATACTTCTCCTAATGATTTTACAATTAAGGGAAGGATTGTTGTTGATACTCCTAATGGAGGTGAAGTCTGGTATGTAGGAGAAACCCAAAGTATTATCTGGTCAGCATATGGAAGTATTGGTAATGTTGAGATTCGATACTCAACCGATGGTGGGACAACCTATCCAGATGATCAGATTATTACTCCTGCAGGTGGTGTACCAGCTACTGATGGAAGTTTTGCTTGGACTATACCTGATAGTGTAGGTATTAATAATAAAATAAAGATTACTAGTTTAGACTATCCTGATGTTAGTGATGAATCAGACGATGTCTTTTCTATAAAACCCTCTATAAATGTAACTTCTCCTAATGGAGGAGAGGCCTGGGTAGTAGAAAATACCTATGATATTACTTGGGAGACTACAGGTACAATATCAACAGTAAAGCTTGAGTATTCAACTAATGGATTTTCTGATGAGACTGAGACAGTGACTATAGCCACTTCAGTAGA
>QNAP01000174.1 GCA_003641795.1 Thermotogae bacterium
CAATTACATGACGAGTATGGTCAAAAGAGAAACCCGAATCGAGGAAAAAAGAAATGGGAAAGATGCGGCTACTCGTTATCAAGAGTTTCTATGGTTCTCGGTTGAACGTCTATTTCTGAAACCGAAGGAAGCTCTTCCAACTCTCCAGACAGCTCGGTCATGCGTTTTAGGCTTGGGAAGAAGCGGCTTTGAAGAGATCCCACAGATTTGTTATATGCTTCGACTAAAGAATCCAGCTTTTTGCCCACATCGTTGTAGTGCTCCAGGAATTTAACGGCTCGTTTGTAAAGTTCCGTTCCTTCTTGAGCTATCATCCTCGCGTTCTCCGCCCATTGGAACTGCTGCCAACCGAAAGCCACCGCTTTCAACAGAGCGAGCAACGTGACAGGTGTGGTGATCAAAACTTTTTGATTGAAAGCATCATCTAAAAGGTTTGGTTCCATCTCAAAAGCTATCCTCACCGCTGCTTCCACTGGCACAAACATGATCACAAATTCAGGAGTCCTCTCAAAACTGTTCCAGTATTTCTTTCTACTCAATCCTCGAATCGTTTCTTTCATGCTTCTAACATGCTTGGCGAGTTTTTCTTGCTGCGCCCTTGGATCATCCGTCTCCATGGCCTCAAAATACGCTTCCAGGGGCACTTTGGCATCTATGGGTATGGATCCTCCTTTTGGAAGCTTTATCACCATGTCTGGTCGTCTTTCACCCGCTGTCTCTTGTTCCAGAAAGCTGACGTACTTCGTCATCCCTGCCATCTCCACTATCCTTCGCAGCTCGTACTCTCCCCATCTTCCACGAGGTGTCGAAGATTTCAACGCACTTTTGAGGCCTACAACTTCTCTTTGAAGCTCACTGTGAGTTTTCAAAATCTCATTCGCTAACGCCTGTAAGCTCCCGTATGCGCCCTCCCGCTTTTGCTCGATCTCCTGCAAATAATTCCGTAAAGATTGTAAATTTTCTTTCAAAGGTTCCACCACGCCGCCCAGCTTGTCGCTCGCTTGGATGAAGAACGCTTCCGTATTCTTGGATGTCACATCACTGGCAACCGCCTTGAACGCCTTCTCGAGCTCTTCTTTGGCTTTTTCCAGCCATTCCAGCTTTTCTTGCGTGTTCTTGAGCTGTTCTTGCAGCCGCACATTCTCTTTTTCTGCCTTTTCTTTCTCCAATCTCACAGACTCACATTGTCGAACCGTGGTGCTCAGCTCCGCGTTTTCGCGCTTCAGATATCCGAGTTTGAAAACCAGATAAACGATTCCAACACCCAGCAGAACAATTATTCCCACAAGTGTACCGATCAACAAACACATCCCTCCCATTGAAGCCAGGTGGCCACACGCATTCTATCACCTCGTAGAGTGAGTCGAACAATGTGATATAATCTGCCCCAAAGGAGGAGCATGCTGGTGGAAGCACTTAATGAATACGTGAACTTGGATGTAATCAACATATCCGTCACAATCGATTGGTGGTGGTCACATCCCCCCAGGTAGCGCGGGGATATGGCCTCGTGTCGTACGCTATCTGAGGGGACCTCTAAAACAAAGAGGTCCCCTCTTATTTTTTACGGAGGTGGTTTGTGTGGCAAAACGAGTTAAGGTGGATCTACCGGTGGAGAAGCTACCCAGAGAGTGGTACAACGTGCTGGCAGATCTTCCCTTTCCCCTCGATCCTCCTTTAGATCCGAAAACACAGCAACCTGTAAATCCCGAAGCGCTTCTTGCCATCTTTCCGAGAGCTTTGGTTGAGCAAGAGATGAGCGACCAGCGCCACATCCCGATACCCGAGCCCATCCTCGAGGAGTACGCCCTTTACAGACCCACCCCTTTGATCAGAGCAACCAAGCTGGAAGAGTATTTAGAAACCCCAGCACGCATTTACTACAAGTACGAAGGCGTGTCTCCCACAGGTAGTCACAAAACTAACACCTCAATAGCTCAAGCCTACTTCAACGCAAAAGAAGGAGTAGAAGAGCTTGTGACAGAAACCGGTGCTGGCCAGTGGGGAAGCGCGCTTTCATATGCTGGGAGAAAGTTTGGTATCAAAGTACGCGTTTTCATGGTGAGGATAAGTTACCATCAAAAACCCATGAGGAAATATCTTATGAACTTCTACGACGCTTCGGTAGAACCCAGCCCAAGCAAGCTTACGCAGTCAGGAAAGGGTTTTCTATCACATGGCGAAGAACATCCCGGATCTCTCGGTATCGCTATCAGCGAGGCCATTGAGTACGTAGTCAATACAAAAAACGCCAAATATTCCTTGGGAAGCGTTTTGAACCACGTTTTAATGCATCAAACGGTGATTGGTCTGGAAACAGCAGAACAGCTCAAGCTTTTAAACGAAGAACCAACAATCATGATAGGTTGCCACGGAGGTGGTTCGAACTTCGGTGGGTTCATCCTGCCCTTCATACCAAAGAAACTCGAAGGTAAGGATATAAGATTCATCGCCGCTGAACCGACATCGTGTCCTTCTCTGACAAAGGGTGAGTACCGGTACGATTTTGGCGATACCGCAGGGTTAACTCCTCTGCTCAAGATGTACACCCTGGGCAAGGATTTCATACCACCTCCAATCCATGCAGGCGGCTTGAGATACCATGGAAGCGCACCCATCACAGCCAAGCTCGTTCGTGAAGGAATAATAGAGGCTCAAGCGTACGAACAGGAAGAAACGTTCCAGGCTGCCAAGCTCTTTGCAATGCTGGAAGGTATCGTTCCCGCACCAGAATCCTCCCATGCCATAGCGGCCGCTATGAGTGAAGCCGAAAAGGCAAAAAAAGAGAAAAAGGAAGAAGTGATTGTCTTCAACTTAAGTGGTCATGGGCTTTTTGACCTTTCGGCATACGTATAACGCGGGCGGTACCGCCCGCGTTTTCAATCTTTACGGTGATACACTTTATGGAATTTTGCAATAGTAGCTTGTTCGGTAAGAAGCCTTCGGCAGTCCTTGGCAATGTTGAGTGAGTGTCAGCATTTACACTCTCTCTAATCACCTCTCGATTTTCCAAGCTCAACCGGGTTTATCCCAAGCTTTGAAAACGGTATTTTGAACTCCGGTACACCCACGTACCCGGGGCTTATCTCATACTTTCCAAAATAAAACACCACCGAATCTTCAGTCAGATAAAAATTCTCCCGAAGCGCATGTTTTTCTATTACATCTATGGCTCCCGGAAAGAAACGGCCAGGCTTGCTTTTTATGACCTTTATGATTTCCTTTCCTATCGCATCGAGCTTAGAAAAGAATAAATCAGACGATGTGAGCAACTCGCCTCTTTTCAAATCCATATTGAAACTCTTTTTCCACTCGTTACCATGGGCTGCAGTGGGAACATAAGAATAAAAGTCAAGCACGATACTGACGACGTTCTCATTAACTTTGTAAGCCCTCCCTTGAACGACTATATGTCCTAAAGCCATATAACCGCCTTCTTGGAGACTGATCTTTCGCGAATCGTGTATTTGATCGACCTTTTCATTTACGAACTCCGCCGTACTGTTCCACACGAGCTCGTTCATCCAATGTGCGATCACTCGATTTTCATAGCCGTAGAAATACGGCACCTGAATCTTCATCACAGCGATGTCCGTGGTCGCTTCCACCGTGGAGGTGGCTATCTCCAAAGTCCCCGATTTCAGCGCTCCAAAAAGAAACGCTGGAAGCAAAGTAAGCATGATGAGCCAGAAACAACATTCGATTTTCATAAGCTCATTCCCCCTTTCAAATTACAAACAAGTTTTTACGGCATCCCCTCGACTAATAAAAAATGTAGGGTGTCACGGAAAGGTGGGCCTCCCAAATTTCAATGGTGGTATCATCAAAATATCTCAAAAACAAGAAAGGATGCCCATGTGAATGGTACCACATGAACTTGCAAAAAGCGATGTTGTAAAGATCATTGAGCAGTTGGACAAGCTTTGCCTCCCCTAACTCTTGATTTCACATTGCAGAATGCTCGACTTGCGTAGCGCCGATGCGAGCACTCGTACAAACGGGCACCGAGCTACACGGATGTAGCGAGTTTTTCTCTCCGCCTCCCTTAGAATTTCTCACGATCACACAGCCTCACGAGCGCCGGGTGAGCATCCATACAAAACGACCTCGAAGCCGCACGGATGCGGATGAGAGCGAAGCTGAAGCAGGACGCTGAATCTTCGCGTGGGTCGTTTTGTGGATGCAAA
>QNAP01000175.1 GCA_003641795.1 Thermotogae bacterium
ACGGGCACACCGTATCGGGCCGCTTCCCGCTTTATCACTTCAAATACACGAAAGAGAGGGCTTTTTCGGAAGTTAGTCATGTTCATCGAAACCTGAACGATCCCTCGTTCTTTGAGTTCGAACCCGAGGGCCTTTACGTACCTGAATCCTCCGCTTATGTGTCTCACGGCTTTGGCGATCTTTTGAGCTATCTCCAAGTTGTCCGTTCCGAGATTCACGTTGAAGGCTATGAGAAATTCTCGTGCTCCCACCGCGGTTACCCCTGCCGTTGGGTGCACCGTGGAAGGACCGAAGTCGGGCTTCCACTCTGGTTTCTTTATCTTCTGTGGGAATCCTTCGAACTCCCCTTTTCTGATGTTCGACAGATTCTCACGCTCGGGAGAAGTCGCGGACTGTTCATAAAGGTAGACAGGTATTGACAGCTCTTCTCCTATTCTCTTTCCGAGCTGTTTTGAATACTCCACACATTCGTTCATAGTGGTCTTCCACAAGGGCACCAACGGGATGACATCCGTGGCACCCATTCGTGGATGTTCCCCGGCGTGCTTTCGCAGATCTATGAGTTCACAGGCCTTCTTCGTCATATCGAAGAGAGCGTTTAAAAGAGGTTCAGGCTCTCCAACGAGAGTGACCACAGCGCGGTTGTGGTCGTGATCCATGGACCAATCCAATACCCAAACACCCTGGTATTTCCGTGCCTCATCTACAATGGACGTGACGACATCTTCCCGTCTTCCTTCACTGAAGTTAGGGACGGATTCCACAAGCTTCATCTCTCCACCTCCCAGCGTCGTTATGGAAATGTCTTTTCGCTTGACCGATGCCCGCTTTCTCATTCCAGCATGCAATCTTCTTGTATCGATTATACAAGATGGTATACTCCATCTGAGGTGTGAAAGGCATGAATATCTACGTTGTTGTCGACACGGAGACCACAGGCCTCGATCCGGAAAGCGGGGATAGTATCATCGAAATTGCAGCGGTACCAGTCTACAAAGGGAAGATATACAAAAAGCACATGTTTCACGCCCTGGTAAATCCCATCGTGAGAGTACCGGCTGTTGTTACGTCCATCCACGGACTCAAAAACTCCGATTTGGAATCGTATCCAACCATGCATGAAGTCCTGCCCCGTTTTATAAAATATGTTGGAAGTGCCGTGCTTGTCATGCACAACGCTGCGATGGATCTCAGCTTTTTAGATGCTGCGGCAAAGTCGGTGGGAAGATTGCCCCCGTTTGTGCAATACGTGGACACCTTAGAAATAGCGAAGTACCTCTATCCTAAGGAAGGTCATTCTCTAATGCATTTGGCCAACAAGTATCGCATAAAGGTGGAAAACTTACATCGCGCGAAAACGGACGCACTTTTAACAGCAAAGGTCTTTTTACGGATGTTGCGGTTGTTGGGAGAAGACGAAGTGCGAGGCTTCATCAAGATCTGGAAGGGAGTTGGGTGAATTGGTAAAGAATTACGTCCTCGACACGAATGTGCTCATACACGATCCAGATAGTCTTTTCGCCTTCGAAGACAACAACGTGTTTCTCCCACTGCCAGTCTTAGAGGAAATAGACAAATTGAAATCGAAGCCAGGCGAGATAGGATTCAATGTACGCCAAGTCAATCGGGTTCTTGACCAGCTTCGAAGTCAGGGAAGCCTGCGTCGAGGAGTGAAACTACCTGGAGGGGGCATTCTGCGAGTTGCGGTCATCGAAAACGAGGAAGTCCACCTTCCGAAGTTCGTGTCAGATAGGTATGCAGATAACTGGATTCTTGCATACACCAAGTGGGTAGCAGATCACTCTGATTTGCCGACTTATCTCGTAACGAAGGATATAAACATGCGAGTGAAAGCTGATTCTTTGGGCATACCCGCGCAGGATTATCTAAGCGACAAACTCGATATCGAGGAGATCCTTTCAGGTGTAGCAGAAGTCGAGCTTAACGAGAGCACGAAGAAGCGACTCGTAGAAGAAGGCCGTGTAAGGCTTGATGAAACCATGAATAGCAACCTGCTCCCCAACACTTATGTGGATTTTGGAGACGGTATGGCACGCGTGGATTCGGTGCAACAAAGCCTGGAATTAGTCAAAACCAATTACAACACCAGTTGCTGGGGAATAAAGCCGAGAAATCGCGAACAGATCGTGGCTGTGGATCTTCTTCTCAACGACGATATAAAGTTGGTCACCATGATTGGCACTGCAGGTACAGGGAAGACTCTCTTAGCCATTGCTACTGGCCTTAGAAAGGTCGTCGACGAGGGTGTGTACAGGAGGCTTACAGTGACGCGACCCGTGGTGCCCATGGGTAAAGATATCGGTTATCTTCCGGGCAAGGAAGAGGAGAAGATGAAGCCATGGTTGAGACCCGTTTTCGATAATTTGGAACTCATCTTTTCGAGCCGAGGAAAGAGTCTCCAGGAATATCTAAAGCGCCGTGATATTTTGGAAATAGAAGCCCTGAGTTACATCCGTGGTCGTTCGCTTCCGGACCAGTACGTCATCATTGACGAGGCCCAGAACCTAACGCCCCACGAAGTGAAAACCATCATAACTCGTGCTGGAGAAAACACGAAAATCGTCCTGACTGGAGATCCATGGCAGATAGACAGTCCTTATTTGGACCAATCCAGTAATGGGCTTGTCTACGTGGCGAGCAGGTTTATCAATGAGGCGATAGCTGGGCACGTCGTTTTACTGAAAGGTGAACGTTCGGAGTTAGCAGCGAGGGCGGTGGAACTCCTGTGAAACGACTCCTTTGCTTTCTAATGATCTTACTGATCTTGATATCGCTGGCGAGTGTAGGGGCATCACAAGAAATCAGAATCGAGATATCGGTGGTCCTGAGTCCAAAAGTAGAAGCGCTTCCGGCAACTTTCATCCCATCGAGACCCATACCGGTGGGATCCCAAAAAGCTCTCAAGATCTACTCTATTCCGGAAAGGAAGGTGATTGTTTCACCTCCTCCAGCTATTCACTACCCTTTCGTCTTCGAAGAAATCCAAACATTGGTGAACGAGAGAGCATTTTTCTATTTCCAACCGCGCGTGGACTTCTTCTCATTTCAGAAGGCGTCGTTGATTTCGAATAAATGCATGATTGAAAAAAGAGCGTCGATACTTTTCCCTTTTCTCGCGGAAGAAAAGAACATCGAATTCGTCTGGCGGGAAACTGAATTCGTGATCTATCAACAACCGGTGATCCTTCCCAGAATGAGCAGACGTTTTGATGCTTCGCGCTTGAAGAGGATCAATGTTTTGCCGGAGCGTACTGAACCTGAGCTCACCACCTCAGAAAAACTGATTAAGGTCCCCGTTCCCAATCCGCTCGATGTGAAACCATCGCGCGGTCTTGGATGGGTTATAGTGAGTGAAAAGCCCATGCTTACTGAGAAAAGCATCGTTTTGATGAAAACTCTGAGAGCAGAGAAACCTTTCTTGACTGTTAACCAGAAACTTTCATACATCGCGTCCGCCGAGAAGAAAGGAGTCATCGAACCATGTAAGGTGAGCCCGCACCCGCAAGTAGAGGAGTTCGAAAGGAGGCCACCAGAAAAACTCACAGTGCCCCTCACTTTTTTCAGCGTGGGACTCTCGACCAGGGGATTGGATTTTGAGATGGGAAGTGTGGGATTTGAAACGCGAGGAGGACACATCTTCTTCGCGCTTTCTTATCCATCTGGCCAAATGTTGTTGAACAGTATGAACGGCTTAGAACTTTCCAAGGACTTCGGTAGCTTGACGGTGGGTGTCTCTGTAGTTCGCATCGGTAACTCACCGAGATTGTTACCAAAACTGGAACTTTTCAATGTCCTTGGACCGATAAAATTGAGTTTTGAAACGGGGTTGGATTTTCAAGGTTACAAAAGTCGATTCGGCGTTTCTTCCGGAAACCTAACATTGCGATATGAACAGGATCACTTTTCATTAACGTTGGAGCGAACATCCCTACTTTGGAACAAAAGGCTCATCGGTGTATCGTTCCATTACGCTGTGGGTGAGATCAAAGTCACGCAATTTCTCGGGAAGGATCGTTTGGGCTTTTCGCTGGAAGTTCCTGTATTCGGGTCCGAAGTGGCTCTTCTTATCAGTGTTGCCGAAAAATTGGAGTTGGTGGAATGCCGATGGAATATGATGTCATCGTGGAAGTGAAGAAAGAAAAGATACATCTTTTAGGC
>QNAP01000176.1 GCA_003641795.1 Thermotogae bacterium
ACACTACCATTCCGTAAACTTCGGGTCCGGAGTGGCACACCACGGTCGGTGATATTCTCTCAACCTTGAAAAATTCCAACTTGTCGACGCTCAACGGCATGGCCTTGCGAACTTTCTCCTTTAATTGTTCTACGATATCGACCATCTTTTCCGATCCTTGACCGATGGCGATCCTCACCCAGTGTTTTTCTTTTACAAACCTTCTCACCGCTTCCACCATCTTGTCGATGGTCTTTTTTACTCCCCTGCACACGGCATACTTATCGACTTCGCCGTCTTCGTTGAGCGTCAGCACCGGAGTTATCCTCAACAGACTGCCCAGAAGCTCCGCAGCTTTGCCTATTCTACCGTTTTTTTGCAGATACTTCAAGGTCGTCACGGAAAAGAGTAGCATGGTTCTTTTACGAATCTCTGTCAGTCTCTGTCTCAGTTCTGTCAACGTGGTACCCGACTCGAAAAGCTCCCGAAGTCTCATACCGATGAACCCAGCACCAATAGAGGCACTTCGTGTGTCGAATATATGGACACGCATGTCAGTGAACCTTCCCACGACGAGTCTGTAGGTGTTGAGAAAGCCGCTCAGCTTTTCCGAAAAATGAATTGCTGCCACTTCAACCACACCTTCGTCCCGCAGCTTTCGATAAAATTCTTCTATCTCACCTACCGAAGGGAAGGCCGTTTTCAAATCGTCTTTTTCGGTGATCTTGTTGTAGAACTCCTCTCGGGTAAGATCTTCACCATCCGTGTAATATTTTCCGTTGATTCCGATCTTCATTCCCATGAACCTCATGGGATATCTTTCAAGCCACTCTGATGGATAATCGCACGCGCTGTCGGTTACGAAGATAGTCAATACGAATCCCTCCCAGATTTTTCACAATTTTTACACTTTCGAGTTTAATTATACGATGAATCGGTACGAGGTGTATAATTTTATCGAAAAAGACGAGAGGAAGATATCATGTGAGAGGTGAATGGGTAGAGCTAAGTCCACCTTCTGACCTCGTTCAGAAGCTTTCGCGGCAGCTCCGTTTAGATCCTTTAATAGCGAGATTGTTGATCAACCGCGGTATAACCGCACCGGAAGAGATCAAGAAATTTTTGAGCGTGGAATCCACGCTTCAGCACGATCCCTACCAGATGGAAGGGATGGATGAAGCGGTTTCCTTTTTATTGAAAGTGCGCGACTCCGGCAGAAAGATCAGTATTTTTGGGGATTACGATGTAGATGGTATCACCGGAACCGCGGTATTGTTCAACTTCTTAAATGCCCATGGATGGAAGGTTGATTATTACATCCCTGACCGGATAGATGAAGGTTATGGTCTTAGTGCTGATTCTATAGACTATCTTGCCGAGCGCGGTACCTCGGTCATTCTCACAGTAGACTGTGGAATAACCTCTGTTGAGGCAGTGGAAAGAGCCCGTTTTAAGGGAATAGACGTTATCATCACGGATCATCATGAGCCCCGGGAAGTCTTACCCCCCGCAGTGGCCATCCTCGATCCCAAGCGTGTCGACGATCCCTATCCATTCAAGGAATTGGCCGGTGTTGGCGTGGCTTACAAACTGGTGTTCGCTCTCGCCAGCGCTATAGGGGTTTCGCCGGAAGAAGTAGAAAAGCTGTTGGAATTCGTCAGCCTCGGCACCGTTGCGGATATCGTACCTTTGATCGACGAGAACAGATACTATGTCAGAAGGGGCATGGAACTGCTCGCGCGCTCGCGCAATGTGGGACTTCAGACTCTTATCAAACTCACGGGGCTTCAGTCTGTGGCAACCTCTGATATCGCATACAAACTCGCTCCCAAGCTCAACGCTGCTGGCAGGATGCACAAGGCCACGGTGGCCCTAGAATTGCTCCTTGAGCGTGATGAGAGAAGGGCATGGCAACTGGCAAGTGAGTTGCTCAAGCACAATGCCCAAAGGCAGAATGTCGAGTTGGAGATATACGAACAGGCGTTGAAAAAACTGGAGTCAGACCCCAGAACTGTCGATTCACCTGTCCTGGTCGTGGCCGGTAAGAGCTGGCATCCAGGCGTGATAGGTATCGTAGCTTCTCGCCTCGTTTCGAAGTTCGACAAGCCCGTCGTGATATTCTCTGTGGACGGCGAGTACGCTAGAGGATCTGCGCGCAGCCCCGAGGGCATCAACATAATGGATCTCTTTCAAGGGGCCGCGGATCTTCTGGTCGAGTTCGGGGGCCATTCCTATGCCGCTGGTGTCACCATAGAAACTACCAAGATAGAGGCTTTCACGAAGAGGTTGAACATGGTCTATCGTGAGAAGTATGGGGATTACAAGTTCACGCGGAAGATGTTCGTGGATGCCCGTCTGGATTTGAGGGATCTCAACGAGCGGTTTTTCAAGGCTTTGGATCTTCTCCGTCCTTACGGTCAGGGGAATCCTGAGCCCGTTTTCAGATTCGACGATCTCAGTGTCAGATCCATTAGGTTCACCAGGAACAACGAACATGTGAAGTTCGTCTTCGCATCCGACGGCATCGTGATTCCTGGGATCGGTTTTGGACTTTCCAGCGTTGTGGATGAGTATCCTTGGATGCAAGGTGCTGAGATGCGGATGAACGTGCTGGCAAAGGTGAGGCTCGACGATCACACGGGATTCAATCACGCCTTCTTGGAAGTGGTGGATCTGGATGTGAGACTCGAAGGTGCGTACGCAGAAGAGCTCAGGACGCGACGATTCATTTCGGGCCTCTTTGCAGGTTGGCAGAAACAGGCTTTTACAGAATCTCCTGAGCCTGAAGGTACTTTTATGTCTCATCTGGCCAGGAAGTTCATTGCAAGAACGGGTCTCACCTCGGAAAGAGAGATAGAACTGGTGGATGGTTTTTGTGGGGATTACAAATCCAGGAACGCTTTCATCGCTTACACGGTCCTCCGCGCCGTTTCGCAAAAAAAGAAAGTGCTGGTGGTCTCACCCTCCAACATCCTCTTGAAAGCTACCATGCTCTCCATAGATCACATGTTGGGTGAACTCGAGTTTCAGTACGTCAATTCGCTTTCGAGGGTTCCAAAAAAGTGCGAAGTTCTCTTTGCTACCACGGCAGTAGTGTTGAAGCATCCGGAGTGGTTCTCACATTACGAGGTGGTAGTCATCGACAGCGTGGAGGCTTACGAGCGCAGGCCACGGGACATGGAGAGGCTTATCGCGAATGTCAAACGCTGGGCCAAAGTGGTGAAGCTCGTTGCCTCGCAGGAAAGCAAGCTGGTGGAGAGCGTCGCTACCGAGCTCGACCTCAAAGAGACCGTGCATATCAAATCCAGGCGCCCCACTATCGGTGGTATCATCGACGAACGCGACAGGTTTTCCACCAACGATCAGCTCGTTGAGCTCTTTTCCAGGGGTGAGAGGGTGTCGCTGGTCTTTTCCAGCACGAAGAAGGTTTACAACGTGGCGAGGCGGATCAACCGTTACCTCGCTTCCAAGGGTAGGGAATATTCCACACTCTTCTACAGCCACCAGTTGAAGCCATTCCAAAAGCGCTTTATACGATCTCTCATAGAGCAAGGAAAGGTGGATGTCCTCGTTACCTCACCCTTTACCGATGGCCTCTCCACGCTCGATGGCGACGCCACCGTCGTCTTCATAGGGCCTCCGAAGACTCCGCTGGAGCTCATAGATGCCGTGAGCAGCTGGAGGTCAGAAGCTCATCCCTTGCTTTACCTTGCCTATTCCAAAGCGGAAGTTGAAAAGGCTTATAAAGAACTGTGCGGTCTCTTTCCTTCCATAGAAGAAGTGAGCTCCGTAGTGGAACGCTTCGATGGTTCTATTCCCAAAAAGGCAGTGGAAGCCTCTGCGCGGCTCAAGGTGATGATTGGAATGCTTTCTGAAATGGGAAAACTGGAAGATCGAAACGGCACGTATAAGGTTAAGAAATTCTCCTTTAGCAGTCTTGCAGCTTCCAGCAGATTCAACGAAGCCATTTACGATCTACCCATATTGAAGCAGTCTCTCAGAGTTCTGACATCTGCGAACGTGCGAGCTCTTCTGGAGTTCCTCAACGAGCAGAGGGAGGTCTTCACCTTTGGGTGATCCCCTCAACCTACGCACGCTACTGATCTACAAAGATCCTACCGACGCTTACAAAGCGAAGCGTTTGTTGGAAAGGCGAGGTTGCTATGCCAGGCTTTTCCCTGTTCCCAAAGGCGCCAG
>QNAP01000177.1 GCA_003641795.1 Thermotogae bacterium
ATCCATTCTCCGTTTTTTGCTTCAGAGAATTTTAGGGTTTTGTTTAAAATTGTTACATCTTCAACATATGCGTGAATATTTAATTTTAGTACGAGATCGCTTTCACTAATGTTGTTTCCTCCTACGATCTTTATTCGGAAAGTTAAGGTATATTTTCCTGGTGGTAGTCCTATGTAGGGTCCGTACCAGAGAATTGATTCATTTCTCGGGTTTTTGAATATTAGGGTGTATTTGTTTGTGGAGTTTTCTATTTTGCTTCGATATCCTCCGTAGTATTTTATGTTTTTATAGTTGTATGTTTTTTCTATAGGTATGTAGAAAACTGGTGGTCCTACGTGGTTCTTTTTTAGTAGTATGATGCCGTCTGCTGATGCATATACTTTGTATTTTCCTGAGTTGATGAGTGCTTGGAATATGTCGCTGTAGCGGAAGTTTTCATTTGGTATGAGCATGTAGAATTCTGGGTGGTCTACGTCGCCAATTGCGTAGTCAACTAAATATGTTAGGTTTGGTGGGATCCATGTATAGGCGTGTACTCTATGAGCTACATGAGGGAAAATATTGTTTTGAGCTAAAACGGAGGCATTATCTGGGATATATGAAAGAATTTCTCTTAGATATTTGGTGTGTTGGTTAGGTATGGGTGGTCCATCTACATATGCTGTTCCCTCAAAAAGCAGTAGAGTTGGTTTTGCAGTTAACCCGATGATTATTGAGAGTATTGATAGTAGTGCTGCTAAACTTAATATTTTTTTCTTGTTTAGTTTTCTGTATAATGTTGATATTTTTAGTGAAAGTTCCAATTTTTTCTTTAATATTTTGATGCTTTCTGTTTGTGTTATGTTTTTGTACCCGTTTATAGCAGCGTAGAATATGAATGGTGCGTATAGGGCTCCATATTGCCATCCTAGTTGGTAGTATGGTGGGTATCTTGATAGCAGGGCTACAGCGATCCAAGGCAAAGCTGGTATTAGTTCTAAAGGTGCAAAGAATGGCAAGAAGAGTAAAGGGAGGGTTATTGCTATTATCCAGCTGATTTTTGCTAGAATATCATAAGATAACGCTTTTGCTACTTTGTAGGGGTTTAGTAGTCCTAGTAATATTTCGTTGATGTTTGAGCCTAAGTCAGGCCAGTTTTCAGTCTTTGAGAAAGGTGTTGTTCCGAAAATGGCGATAATTTTTATTGTTGCTTTAAAATAAATTATCGTTATCATTATGAGGATTATGCTTTTTATTATGTGCTTTTTAATATTGGGATCAATCTCTTTAATTTTTATTAGGTATTTTCTATATTTGATGAAAGTAGCATAGAAGAGAGTTGATAAAACCAAAACTGCAGATGCAAAGTCTAGTATTGTTAGTCCTATGATTAATGTTAGGTAGAATTTGTTGAATTCTTTTTTTTCCAAGTAGTAGAATGCTGTGAAGAATATTATTGGGAAGAAGGATTCTAGATGAAAGTCGAATAAGTTTGCTGCGATTATAGGTGGATAAATAAGGTATATTATCGAAAAAGCTAATGCGATTTCTTGGTTTTTTGTAATTTCTCTTGCTAGTTTATAGAGTGGTATTGCTGCAAATCCGAGCAGAAATGTTTGAAATATTAATAGGGTATAGGCGTGAGGGAATAGACAATAGAGTAATAGTAGGAAGAGCATTATTGGAGAGAAGTGCACTCCGAAAAAACTTCCTCCCTCGGAAATTCCTAGATCTGGTGTTTCAAAAAAGAATTTGTTAGCATATGCTGTGGTCCAGAGAGCTTGCATAAATATTCCAAGGTCATATGCACGTGTCATGAATGCTTCATGTCTTAAACAAGTGTATATTGATAAAAGTACGGAGTAGGTGATAGCCAGTACCTTAATAAGATCATTATTTTTGTTCTTTTTCAATTAGTAAGTCCCTCCACGTATCGTTGCGCTGAAGTTCATTAAAGCGTTGAAATTGTAACTATTCTTTAAATACGCGTATGAACTAGTGAAATTTATAATTTCTCCTAGGTTAGGGTTATTCTTCATTTTAAGTTAGTTTAGTGGTAAATAGCTCTTTCCATTGCGGGGGAATTCCTCAAGGATTTACTAAGAAATATTTTATAGTTTTATGTGTTTGTTAATCAGCCTATGAAAATTTGTCCATCTAGGTATATTATTGTTAATAGCCCTAGGAAAATTATTTCAATGGTTAAGAGTAGGGTGAATATTTTTCTTTTTAGAGGTTTCTGAGTGGTTATTACAACAAGTATGGAAGGTAGGAGGTAACGTATTAAGCTGTAAGGGTTCCCGTAGACTAAGTATAAAGTGGACGAGGCATATAAAAGGGCGGTATTGTATGTTAGAACCGTTTCTTCTGATGTTTCAAAGGAAAAAGTTAGTACGTTTTTTAAACGAATTTTTCTAATACTCCTTAGGGGTGAGACTAAGGCCAGAGTTGTAAAGATAAATAGATAGAGATGGACAAGGATAATGTAGAGGTTGTTGGGTGGTTCGATGAAGGTGAATACGAATATCCTGGCAAAAATGATATATAATGAGTAAAATGCATGACACATTTTGTCATGAATCGTCGTGGGATGATTATCTGGCCAAAAAGTCATTCTGCTTATTTCTGTGATGGGAAATAGACCTGTTAGATAATAACCGTACAAATTGAACAGTAAAAATGGCAGAAACGGTATAAAAGTCATTAACACTCTGATTTTTATTGGTTTTTTAGCATATAAATAGAGAGGACCAAGGAGAATTCCGTTTGCCCTGGTAAGGGATGCTAAAAAGGATGATAGTAGACTTTTTCCATATTTCTCGCGTAAGAAAAATAGGAAGGTTAGAAGAGTAAAGAAAAGGAAGATTGATTCTGTATATATAAGTGAACAAAAGACTGTTGTGGGAAAAAAGATTGCAATTAGAACATTATTTTTTATATCTTTGTTTAAAGATTTAGTTAGCTGATAAAGAACATAGGAAGACAGTATAAAGGTGCATGAGTTAAGAACTAAGCCGAAAATTTCTGTGAAAAAAAGATTACGCGTTATTAGGAAAATGATTCGTAGAACGCATGGAAAAAGTGGTAAGAAAGCCCAATTCGGATGGAGTGATGAGGGATACCAGTATTGAGCAATTCCTAAATAGTATGATGCATCCCAGTGAGTAAACGTCCAAGTAAATAGCTTGAAATCGGAAAAAAACATAAAATGAATAATTATACAGGAGAAAATTATAGTACGGGATATAATGGTATTATTAAGGGCGGTTTTGTTCATAATTTTGCACCTTATTACAGATTATTTTTATATTGGTTTGCCCTATCGAATTTAATGATTTTGTTTGCGATTAATATATTGGCGTAATAATTTAGGTGTCTTCATGATAACTAATGGTTGATGATCTACATGAAGGTTGATGTGTCAATATTGGTGGATAATTTTAATAATTCACGTGAAATTCAGGAGTTTCTCTCGGTGTTTAAGAATAAATTAAAGGAGAAAGAGATTTCATTTGAGATAATTAACTTAAATGATCCTGACGTTAAAGTGAATTTAAATAATCTGGTAAATGGAGAAACCATTGTGTACATGGACGCGGCATATATTCCAGATCTTAACATAGTTAACGAAGTGGTTGAATGTCTGAGTGTTAGTGGGAGATCTGTGGTTACGTGGAGTAGGTTGATAAACGGTTCAAAAGTGGAAGGATGGGGGATTTTGAACAGATTACTTGCAAGGCTTTTAAGAGTGACGTGTCGGGTCTTTGCTCCACAAATTAGGGATTGCAAAGATCCTTTTCCGCCAATATTTATTGCTGATATTAAGATGTTAAACTTTTGCGTAGGGAATTTCAAGATGTGGCCGTTGATATATACTGTCATTTCTCGTGAAGAAGTTCATATTCAGGAAAGAAGAGGCATTTTCAAGATACACGATAGAAAAATGTTGAGAAGGGATCTGTTCAAGTTGTTTCATGTATTTGGGTTGGCTAGAGACACTGGGGAATTTAATAGGATATTAAAGTTTGCAGCTGTAGGGGCTAGTGGTATTTTTGTTAATGAATTGATATTATTTTTGTTAACGGAGGTTTTTAAGGTGTTTTATTTGATGTCGGCAATGATCAGTATTGAAA
>QNAP01000178.1 GCA_003641795.1 Thermotogae bacterium
CCACAATGGTTCGGATCAAACGTATAATTGTGATCGGTACGCAGCTGTGACTTTTCCGTTTCCATCCCACAATAGTTCGGATCAAACCCTTATATTCCAATTTGAATTATACACCTTGAAAATATATTCTTCAAGAGCTGATTTTGGCAATTTGTTCTACGCGTAAACCAATACGCTCAAATTGCGCCGTTTTTCCAAACTTCACCAACGTTGAAATGGTCCAGGATCAACTAATTGTTTGTCTATGCCGTTTTCACTCATTTCACAATCATCGCGTTTTTTGACAAAATGGTTCGTAGACCTAATATATAGATAATCGTTTGTACGTCAATATTCGGCCTCACAGACACATTGTGACTTTTTTCTCATTAACAAAAGGTTGCGAGTATATCCGGAGATTTTTGGCGGCTGTAAAAAGCGTTTAGAGCCGTCTGTATGAATGTTACGCCTGGGTTAATCCGCTTGTGAAAAATGGGTGCGGTGGCACATTTTCACCACCACACCCTGAAAGCACTGTAGGGCTCAATACCCAAAAGATGCTTTATCAACTTGTAGCATTCCTGCTGGATTATATTTCGATAGGAGAGCTTCCTCTTGAGCCTCGGATAAGTCACTGTTTCTTTGAGCCTTCTGGAAAACAACTCCACGAATTTTCGTTTTCCATCTCGAGACAGGTAGGTCCCATCAAATGTGTCGTCAAAGTCAGAATCGTTGAGTATGTTCTTTCCGACGAGTGTCGATATGATCCTGTCGACAATCACGGGCTTGAACATTTCTGCAAGATCCAAACAAAGTGAGAATCTTCTTGTACTCGGCTCATGCAGAAAGCTTACGGATGGATCGAGCTGTGTCTGATAGATTCGGCTCACAGTTTCGGTGTAAAGTAACGTATTCCCAAAGGAAATCAACGCATTTAGACGTCCTTTAGGAGGGCGCTTCAATCTTCCTTCAAAGTCCACGTCAAGTGCTTTGGCAAAGGCTTGGTAATACGCTTTACGGGCGGATCCTTCATATCCCATCAACTCGTGGATCGATTGAGCCGAAAGAGCGGCATTTTTGAATTCGTGTAGGCACTGCAATTCTTCCATTATGGGGACGGTCGAGGAATAGCGTGTTATTATGCGTATCATGTTATGAATGGAAGCATGAACTATAGACACGGCTATCTCCAAACGCTTTTTAGGATCGAGAAAGTACTGTGCTTGTTTGACATGAAGGAATCCCGATATATTGCTATCTTTGGGATAATATGTTCCCGTGTAGTTGCCATAGTAGTTGTACGTGTGCAACGCTATACCCATTTGAGATAGAAAATCTAAAAGACGGGAGTTCAAGATTATGTTTCCAAACGCATGGACGGAATCAACCTTCATCACAGGTATGTAATGCTTGCGGCCCGACTTTGAAATCAAAAGCAGTGTGTTGTTCCTTCGCTGCAGTTCACCAGATTGAAACAGATAATAAGCATCTTTCAAGGCTTCACCCCCTTTATCCAAAACAGAAGTCGTAATAAGCGCATCCCTTGCAAAACTTCTTTTTCTTTGGTGGTGGAGGATATGGATTGCTAATAATCTCGCGTATGCCGTTGACTATCTCGTCAAGATGCTTCCTTTCTTTATCTCCAAGAGTGAGGACAAGCTTCTTACGAGCTCGAGGGTATGTGAGAACGGCGGTGAAACCTTTAACACCGTGCTTTTCCAGGTAATACAAGTAGTAAAGCGTTTGGTATATATCGCATTCTCGAACTCGAGTGCCTCTTTTCACCTCAATTATTTGTTTGTTCGGCTTTATCACGTCGAATGCCACACCGTTGTAGAAAACATCTTTTCTTTGGCTGTTGAAATACTCCTGGTGTAAAAGCCTTCCTAATTTCACCAAATCACTGGTGTGCTCGAAAGATACGGAGTGAGAATACAACCAAAGTTTCGTTTTACAGGAAAGATAGTAGTTAACCTGCATGCCTGTGACCTTGTCATAATCTATGTTTTCCACTTCCATATTCTGAAGAGTATCAACGCCGCCGTTCACGTTTCCACCTCCGTACGTGCACACTTTTAAAGTGCAAATCAGTAAAGGTTTGTAACATTGCTTTTTTCTATTCCAAGCACTTCTTTTTCGAAGGGCGAGTCCTTCAGTTTGTAGAACACCACCGAATCGGTGTCGGTCTTTATGATCTTTTTGAGTCCTTGCTTTATCTCTTTGAGCTCCGTGTACGTGATCTCTCCTTCAAACACGGAATTTTGCACCCAATTGAGGTAGCGTCGCAAGAATTTGAGAACTTTCTGCACGCGCTTTTCCTCAACATCATAAACCACGATGATTCGCATACATCTTCACCCCTTCTGAGACTTCACAACCCTGTGGGATCTTCGAGCACTTCTCCATTTTCCAGGTCGTAGTAAGCTAATTCAGATTCACCTTCCAGAGGTTGCACATATCCCACGGGGATCTTAGTGGATGTGGCTTGAAGTTCGGAAGTGTTTATCTCGTATATCAGCCCTTTCGGAGAGTAGAATACTTTGATCACTTTCACCTCTGCATTGTCACTGATTCTGATGCCTACCGAACCCGGCTTTATTATCTGCACATAGCGTTCACTTGAAATAATGTCACCGCTTTCGGGATTCACATCTACGATTTGTGGAGGGTTTTCAGCATCTTCAAGTGCGGCTTTTAACGCCGTCAAAACTCGCTGGTAATCCTCGTCTTCTTGTTGCACAAGTTTTTCGCATATACTCACCGCGTTGGTGAGAATGTTTACTATAACATCGTCCTCCACGAGCTTCGAAGTGAGCCTCAAGCTTCCGTAGGTTTCGTCATAAAGTACAACGTAGCGCCTTTCTTCGGCATCCAAGATAGCATTGGGAGCCTTGGTGCGGCCAACAGCATAGCCTGTATCTCCTGCCTCCAATGGTATGGTGCTGTGGAAAGCTAAGTGGAGAATACGAGCCAGTTCCAAAGCTGGAACATTGTCAAAATCAGGATGATGTATGATTACTCCCGTGGTGAAGAAAAACCTTGTGAAATTCGATTGATGAAAGACTATTCCGTCTTCCGTTATGGGATACTCCCTCCTGATTTTGTTTGGACCTCTTCTCTCTACAAACCCCTGTATGATGGTTCGAATCTGTAGGTTCGTCTCCGCAAGCAGTAACTGACCTCTTTTCAGCACCTTGATAGGATTGGAAAAGCGCGGGTAGACCATACTGGGAAGCATCAAAGGAGTTGTGGTATAGTGTTTCTCTTTTTTCAGTATCACTCGGTGGTTTCGAACGTCCACATAACAAACCCTGAAGGGCTGGGCTGCGTAGTAGTAAACTGCACCAGGGTATGCCTCGCGCATGAGTTGTTCGTAAGAGATATGTCCCTTGGGGAATTCCATGCCTCCTGCTTTTAACACGAGCTGGAATTGCATATCCACGTCTCTCAAAGGATAGTAGTGATTGGGATCGTCTTGAGATTCCGCTTTCATCAACTGGAGTTCTTCTGGAATGTCTCCTGCTCTTTCTTTTTCGCAGAGTTCCAGGAATCCTTCGGGCCAATCAATGGGTGAGTGGAATGGTTCGGGATCGTGACCGGTTGCTTCGCAGATTTGGTCGTATTCGCCTCCAGATCGTGCAAAACATAAAGCGTGGACGTATTGCAAACGACGATTTTGTAGGTAGAGTGCTCCTTCCATAGGGGGTAGTTTCAGTATTCTTTCGGGTTCTGAGAAGGCAAGATCGTTGTAAGAATCGGCCGTCTTGATCACCATCACGGTTCCTTCTTTCTTGCGCCCGATGCGGCCGATCCTCTGTTTGAAACTGGTGGAAGAGCGCGGCACTCCAACCAGTATGCCCATGGTGAGATGTGGAATGTCAAGCCCCAATTCTAAAGCACTGGTACAGATGATTCCTCGTAGGCTACCATTTTCAAGTCGTTCCTGGATCTGCTGTCTGTCGTTTTCTTCGTATCCAGATCTGAAGGGGAGTATCTCGTACTTTTCAAAGGTTTCTACTACACTGTTGATAGGATCCTCAACGTCATCATCCATGTGATCTTTGCCGCGATCAACAGTGGTGGCAAGAAGCTCAACTTGTTCTCTGCTGTCCCTGCACACCA